>NZ_JBYCLC010000091.1:0-9337 GCF_057473685.1 Mycobacterium sp. TH-M116
GCCGCACGCACAGCACCGGACGGTCGTCCGCGCCGTCGACGGTGTCATGCATCCTTCGCTGGCGTTTCCGCGGTGACCGGAAAACCGGCGCCCACCAGGGCGGTTCCTCCATGCTTGAGTCATGGAGCAAGTCATGTGAGACGGTCGCGGCTGGCGGCTCGGCACGGCGGCAGACGTCGCGTGGATCAACACGGGGACGTCGGTCGGCGTGCTGATCACCTCAGGAATCCCGCCGGTCTTCGACGACGATGCAACCGTCCGGCTGCCCGGCGACGATGCGCTGCAGCCTCGGCATGATCGGGCCGTCATAGCGGTCCTCCGAACTCAGTCGCCAGGTCAGCGATGGTGGCTCGCATATCTCGAACGTGGCGACAGCGACATCGTCTTTCCCGACGCGCCCCCGGTGAACATATACGCGGACTGGCCGTACATGTTGGTGCGGGCCGGCCCCGAGGAAGCAGCCGGCTGGCGTCGGACGGGCGTCACTCTCGACCGGCCCTACCTCGTTCCCGACGTGATGTTTCCCGCGGACCGGTCCTGGCTGTTCTCGACACTGTGGGACGACGACGGGAGCTGTGTCGGCGGGCCGGTTGCGCTGGTGGACGCGCTGCTGAATCACCCGGATCTGCAATCTTGGGTGCGGCGGCTGCGCCTTGGCGAGGACGCCACTCCCCTGGGACATCGGGCGATTTGAGCCAGGCCCACGCCCACGGATTGAACAACCATGCCGGCGAATGCGGTTGGTCGCACTGCATCACGACGGCGAATTCCCCTGTCACATTTCTCGGCTGTATTTCGGCAGCGGTAAGGCAGTTGCTGCGCGCGCTCGACGCCATGCAGTGAACAATTGGCGCAGCGTCGGTATCGCAGCAGGTGATCAGGAGAGTCGACGATATGGTTCTGGACTTCCCCGGCCGTCGGGGGGCTCGCCGAAATCGATTGCGGTTGCGCGCCGACGCCGGGAAAGGCTTCTACGGCGAACACCAGATTCGGCTGCTGCGGATCTATCTGGTTACCACCACATTTCTGTACATCTACGGCGTGGTGTTCGGCAATCTGATTCCCATTCATCCCGGCCTGGCCCGGGGAAATTCAGCAGGGGGAATCGCGGCGGTCGTGCTCGGACTCGCGGCGCTGGTGTGGCTGGCCGTCCGGCCCGGCAAACCCGCGCCGGCGACGGCCGTGGCGATCGGGGCCACCCCCGCCGTGATGGCCTTCCACCATGTCATGGTCGCCGAGTTCGCCTGCCTCATCGCGCCGATGTTTCTGGCGATGTACCTGCGCGCCTTCTACTCGCCGCGGCGCGGCGCATTACTGGTCGGTGTGCTCACCGGCGCGTGTGTCCTGGCCCTTCCGCTGAGTCACGCGGCCAGCTTGTACCTCGACTACGTCGTCTTCGTGATCGCCATCGTCGGGGCCGCGGAGTCCTTCGGGCTGGTGGCGCGAACCCTGGTGGCCGCGGCGGAGCAGTTCGTCGCCGGAGTCCGGCTGCACACTCCGGACACGAGCGTCGGCACCGCATCGCACAGCGGCGAGACCGCCGACATCGCCGCGCTGCATGCCGCCGCCGACGCCGGCCTCTATGCCGCCAAGCGCATAAAGCGTCCCGACACGCGTCTGGATGCGGGGCGCGGCGGTCAGGGACGCCTCGGGTGGCTGTAGCGTGACGGCGGTGAAATCTTCTCGGGTGAACTCCTCCGTCGTGCTCGCGACGTGTGCGACCGCGCTGGCGCTTGTCGGACCGGGCGAGGCGGCCGCTGCCGGCTCGTGCCCGACCGCAGCGCCGGCCAACGGGGCAGCACCCGAGTGGACCCTGGCCGGGGCCACCGGCAGCGTCGCGGTCACCGGGTCCACGGACACGACGGCCCCGCTGGTGAAGGTGACGACACCGTTCAGCGTCACCCAGACCCAGGTGCACACCCTGCGCGCCGGCAATGGGCCGGTGGTTCCCGCCACGGCCAGTGTTTCCGTCTGCTACATGGGCGTCGACGGGCGTGACGGGTCGGTGTTCGACAACAGCTACGAACGCGGCGCCCCGGTCGACTTCCCGCTCGGCGGAGTCGTCCCGGGCTTCCAGAAGGCCATCACGGGACAAAAGGTCGGATCCACCGTCGCCGTCGCCATGACCTCCGCGGACGGCTACCCCAACGGTCAGCCCAGCGCCGGGATCCGGCCGGGCGACACGCTCGTCTTCGCGATCAAGATTCTCAGCGCCTCGAGCTGACGCGCGCTGCTAGCCTCCCCCCGTGGCCACTCGCGATCACGGCGACCCCGGGGATGCGCCCTCCGCGCCCCCTCCCCTGCTGACGCCGACCAACCCCACCCGTCGCTCCGCGGCGGAAGAGGCCCGCACCATCGCCGCCGCCACCAACACGGCCACGCTGGCCAGCTTGACCGCCGACGGTGACCCGTGGGCGTCGTTGGTGGCCTACGGGCTGCTGGGCGGGATGCCGGTGCTGTGCGTGTCGAACCTGGCCGAGCACGGCCGCAACCTGGCCGCCGACCCGAGGGCGAGCCTGTCGATCGCGGCGGCGAGCAATGACGCCGACCCGCTGGCCGGCAGCCGAATCACCCTGGCGGGGGTGGTCGCACGACCCCCCGACGCCGAACGGGAGGCGGCCCGCGCCGCGTACCTGGAAGCGGTGCCGGCCGCCCGTTTCTACCTCGACTTCAGCGACTTCACCCTCTGGGTGCTCGCAGTGCGGCGGGTGCGCTGGGTCGGTGGCTACGGCCGGATGGACTCGGCCACCGCCGACCAATACGTCGCCGCTTCGCCGGATCCGATCGCGCCGGCGGCGACCCGGGCGCTCGCGCATCTCAACGCCGACCACGCCGCCGCCCTGGCCGCGATGGCCCGGGCGTTCGGCGGCTACCCCGACACCGAGACCGCCGTGTGCACCGGCGTCGACCGCTACGGCCTGGACCTGCGGGTGCACACGCCACGCGGGGTGGCCTACACCCGCGCCGGCTTCCCGGCACCGCTGAATTCCGCTGACCAATTGCGTTCGGCTACAGCGGAGTTGGCCCGCTCCGCCGAGTCGACCGCGTAACCTGCGAGCGTGAAACGCGCGACGCCGCCCTTTCCGGGCCGGGCCCGTCGGCGAAGCCGCTCAGGCCACACGGAATCGCTTGAGCCGCGACGTCTTTCCCGAAACCAGTTCGACTCGGCGTCGAGGTAATCGGAGGTGGGTGGCCAGCAACTCGGTCACCGCGTCGTTGGCCTTGCCGTCGACGGCGCGCTCCCGGACATAGATGATCAGCACACCGTCCGGTCCGACCTCGACAAGAGGCCCTTTGTGGCTGCCGGGCTTGACCTTGACGACGATAAAATCGTTCACGCCGCATAACGCTACCGTCGGCGGCGTACCGTCAGCCCGTCATCGCCGAACGGATACCGCTGACCAGCGCGCACCAGGCAGCACGGCCCACGGTGCGCTCGGGTGGCGGCAAGTACGGTAACGGCAACGGCGCCCGTGCCCATTCGGCAGTATCCCCACCAACGTCGCCGCCAGCAGCCCGTAGGGCACCCTGGCCACCAGCGGTAGCTGAGGCTGTTCCGCCATGTAGGCGTCGCGCCCGCCGCGGTCCAGCGGGGCCGCGCCGTAGAGCTTGTGTGCCAGCAGTAAGCTGTCGACTTCGTTGATGTCAACCGACTCCAGCAGGTGCGGGTCCGTGGCGGAATAGGGCCTCCTGTCGCACCCCACACCCGCCGGTGGGTTCCAGCACACGGACGCGGCCAACGACGTGCGGCCGTGACTCAGGAGGCGGCTTCCCTCTCCGAGATGCGTTCGGCGAGTGCGAGAATCCGCTCGGCGTTGCGCACGTGCAAACTCTCGATCATGCGACCGTCGACGGTGATCACGCTGCTGCCCGCCGCCTGCGCCTGCTCGTAGGCCGCGACGATCCTTCGGGCGTCGGCAACCTCGCCTTGCGACGGACCGAAGATTTCATTGGCCGGACCGATCTGGGAAGGGTGAATCAAAGTCTTCCCGTCGAAACCCATTTCGCGGCCCTGGCGGGCCTCGGCGCGGAAGCCCTCCGTGTCGGTGATGACGTTGAACACGCCGTCCAGCACCACCTTCCCGGCCGCTCTCGCCCCCAGCACCGCCAACGTCAACGCGGGCACGACCGGTGCGCGCCCGGGTACGTGCAGCGCGTGCAGATCGTTGACCAGGTCGTTGGTGCCTACCACCAGCGCCGCCAATCGCTGGCTGGCCGAGGCGATCTCATCGGCCTTGAGGAACGACCGGGGCGTTTCGATCATCACCCACAACTGCAACGACTCCGGGGCGCCGAGGCGCTCGAGCGTGGCGGCCAGTGCTCGGACCTGATCGCCCGTTTCGACCTTGGGCACGAGCACCCCGTGGGCGGGCGAAGCGGCCACCGCGGCCAGATCGTCGTCGTGCCACTCGGTGCCCAGCCCGTTGATGCGCACCACCACCTCGCGCGGCGAGTAGCTTTCCGACGCGACCGCCTCGCACACCGTCGTCCGTGCGCCGGCTTTGGCGTCGGGCCCCACCGCGTCCTCCAGGTCGAAGACGAGCACGTCGGCGGGCAGCGTCTTGCCCTTTTCGACCGCGCGGGCGTTGTTGGCGGGCAGGTAGAGGGCGGATCGGCGCGGGCGCGGTGTCGGTGCCATGGACTGGTTCGCTTCCTGTCGTCGAGTGCCGGGCTGCTCTCGTCTGCGGCGGGTGCATGCTGAGCGCAGCATAGGAGAAAGTACGCTTCGACCTCGGTGAGGTAATTCGGTGAGGTAAGCGGCGGCGGCGTCACGCCGGGAGGGAGAAACCGATGTCATCCGGAGGCTCGGCACGTACCGAGGGCGACAGCTGGGACCTGGCATCCAGCGTCGGAGCGACCGCCACGATGGTGGCCGCCTCACGTGCGCTCGCATCCCGGGAGCCTGCCCCGCTGCTCGACGACCGGTTCGCCGAGCCGTTGGTGCGCGCGGTCGGACACCCCTTCTTCATCCGGATGCTCGACGGGCAACTCCCCGTCGATGACGACGACGCGCCCATGACGCTGCAGCAGCGCCGCGAGCAGATGACGGTCCGAACCAGGTTCTTCGATGACTTCTTCCAGGCCGCGTCCGGTGCCGGGGTACGTCAGGCCGTCATTCTCGCGGCCGGCCTGGACGCGCGGGCCTACCGGTTGGCGTGGCCGGCGGGCACGGTGGTTTTCGAGGTCGACCAGCCCGAGGTCATCGCCTTCAAGACCGACACGCTCGCCGGCCTGGGCGCGCAACCGACCGCCGAGCGGCGCGCCGTCAGCGTCGACCTGCGCGATGACTGGCCGATCGCACTGCGCGACAACGGCTTCGACGCTGCAGCGCCCACCGCGTGGATCGCCGAGGGCCTGCTGCCCTACCTGCCGCCAGAGGCCCAGGACCGGCTCCTGGACAACATCACCGCGCTCAGCGCGCCGGGCAGCCGGCTGGCCACGGAGAACATCACCGACATGAGTGTGTTCACCGACGAGCGGGCGCGGGCGATGCGCAGCACCTGGCGCAAGTACGGACTGGACATCGACGTCGCTGAACTGGTGTGGCTCGGGGAACGTCGCCCGGCGGCTGAGCACCTGGAGTCGACCGGCTGGCAGGTCACCGTCCACCCCACCGACGAGGTGTACGAGAGGTACGGCTTCGCCGTCCCCGACAACGAGATACTTCAGGAGTTCCGCGGCGCCATCAGCTATCTCAGCGCCGAATTGTACTGAGCTGACGCGTAGGCCTGCGTTGTTCGGTCGTTAGTGGCCCCTTGCCCGCTTGTTTTCGCGCCACTCCCGCTCGAACGGCAACCGCCACGCCTTGGGTGCGATCAATTGGTGAATGGCGTTGGGTCCCCAGGTCCCCGGCTGGTACATTTTGGCGGCTGGCGGGTCTTCGAGCAGTTCTTGTGAACGCTCCCACAGGGATTCGATGCCCTCGGCGGTGGTGAACAGTGTGTGGTCGCCGCGCATCGCGTCGAGGATGAGCCGTTCATAGGCCTCCAGCACGTCGACCACCGTCTCGATCTCCTGCGAGGAGAACTGCATCGACATCTTGTCCAGCTTCATCCCGGGGCCGGGCCGTTTGCCGTAGAACGACAGCGACACCTTGGAGTTGTCGGCGAGGTCGAAGGTGAGGTGGTCGGGTCCTTGGGTGCCCACCCCCGACCCCGGCGGGAACATGGTGCGCGGCGCCTCGCGGAACGCGATCGAGATGATCCGGATACCCTCGGCCAACTTCTTGCCGGTACGCAGGTAGATCGGCACGCCGGCCCAGCGCCAGTTGTCGATGCCGACCTTGAGCGCGATGAACGTCTCGGTGTCGGAATCTTTGGCGACCCCGGGCTCTTGGCGGTAGCCGCTGTACTGGCCGCGCACCACGTTGGACGTCTCGATGGGCAGCATCGAGCGGAACACCTTGTTCTTCTCCTCGCTGATGGCGTACGGCTCGAGCGCCGTCGGCGGCTCCATCACCACGAACGCCATCACCTGGAACAGATGGGTCACCACCATGTCCTTGTAGGCGCCGGTGCTTTCGTAGAAGTTCGCCCTCTCGTCCAGGCCCAGCGCCTCGGGAATGTCGATCTGGATGTGATCGATGAAGTTGCGGTTCCAGATCGGCTCGAACAGGCCGTTGGCGAAGCGGAACGCCAGAATGTTCTGGGCCGCCTCCTTGCCCAGGAAGTGGTCGATCCGGAAAATCTGGGACTCCTCGAAGGTTTGGTGCAGGAAGTCGTTGAGGGCCACCGCGCTGGAAAGGTCGGTGCCGAAAGGCTTCTCCATCACCACGCGGGAGCGCTCGACCAGGTCCGCGTCACGCAACATGTCGATGACGGTGCGTGCCGCATTCGGGGGAACGGACAGGTAATGCAGCCGGCGCACCTTGGGCCCTAGTTTGTTCTCGGCTTGGGTGACCGCGGCAGCCAGCGCCGCGGGTCCCGCGCTCTGCGGGACGTAGGTCACGATCTTCGCGAAGTTGGACCACTGTTCGGGCGTGAGCTTGTGGATGCCGAACGCGTCGATCGCGGTCTTGGCGATGTCGCGGAACTCGTCGTCGCTGAAGTCCTCGAGCGACGTCGCCACAACCTGGATGTCGGGGGCGAGCTCGGACTGATCCAGGTAAGCCAGACCGGGCAGGAGTTTGCGCTTGGCCAAATCGCCCGTGGCCCCGAACAGGACGATGACGTGGGGTTCCAGCGGTTCGTGATCGTGGCGGTGCGGGCGTGCTTCGGGTGCCGGGTAGGAGATCGTCTGCGGTTTCTTGGTCACGCCCGCGATATTTCCACCGCCGCGCCATGTTCGCAGCCGGGCAGCTCAACAGCGGACGCGCACGTCATCGATCGCCCGGTAGATCCGCTGCTCGCTGACCGGTCGCGGCGTGCCGAGCTGCTGGGCCCACAGGCTCACCCGCAGCTCCTCGACCCGGCGCGCGATATCGCGGACGTCGGCCGCCGCCTGCCGTGCCGGCGGCAGCGCGGCCAGCAGTTCGTCGTAGGCGTCCTGCACGGCGTGCACCCGGGCCATCCGCTCCCGATCCGCCTGGGGCGCGTGGGGCAGCCGGTCGAGGCGCCGGCCGATGGCCCTCAGGTAGCGGGTCAGCTCGGCGAGGTGCGCGTACCCGGTGGCGGTGACGAACCCGGGCGGCAGCAGCCGGGCGAGCTGGGCGCGGACGTCGGCGATCGCGTCGGCCTGCGGCGGCGTGGGCTGGGCGGGCAGGGCCAGCCGCACCTCCTGCGCGGCGGACAGCACGGCCTCGACTCGACCCACGACGTCGGCGGTCGTCGCCGGCAGCGCCCGCGCCACCCGCTCGCGCAGCGCGGCGAACTCGGCGTGCGTCCACACCGGCCCTTCGACCAGCGCGTCCACCGCGGCGTCGGCGCAATCGTCGAGCAGCGCGGACAGCGGGCCGTCCGGGTTCGTCCCCAGCGCCAGTCGGGTCCGCGGACCCAGCTGGCGCTCAACAGCTTTGACCGGTGACGGCGCGCCGAGCCGCACCAGCCTCCGGATGCCGGGTCCCATGGCCTGGGCCTGCTCGACCGACGTTGCGAACACTCTCACGTCGACCGACGATCCGGCATCGACGAAGGCCGGAAACCCCTGCACCGCGCGCCCGCCCACCGTGCGCTCCACGACGCGCGGCAGTTGCTCCAGGTCATCCGGCCAGGCGCGCAAGCCGGTCCGCTCGAGGTCGCCGGCGACCGCGTCGGCGACGGCATGCCGTGCCACCGCCTGCAACCGCTCCTGCAGCACCGGCAGGTCCTTGCCGCGGGCCACCTCGGTGCCGTCGGGCGACTCCACGGCGAATGTGACCCGCAGATGCGGTGCCAACTTGGTGAGGTCGAAAGCGTCGATGGGCACCAGAATGCCGCTGCGGCGGCGCAATTCGCGCTGCAACGCCGGTAGCAGCGGCTCCCCGGCCGGATCGATGCCGGCCAGCACCGCGCGTGCGGTGTCGGGAGCGGGAACGAAGTTGCGGCGCAGATCTTTTGGCAGGCCGCGGATGAGCGCGGTGACCAGCTCCTCGCGCAGCGCCGGCACCTGCCAGGCGAACTCCTCGCCGCCCAGGCGCGTGAGCACGTCGAGTGGGACGTGCACCGTGACGCCGTCGTCGGCGGCGCCGGGCTCGAACCGGTAGGTCAACGGCAGCGCGACGTCACCGGCCCGCCAGGTGTCGGGCCGGTCCGCCCCGGCGGTGTCCTCGGTGCGCAGCAGGTCGTCGCGGGTCAACGTCAGCAGGCCGGGTGTGCTGTGCCGCTGCTTTTTCCACCACGCGTCGAAATGCCGCGCCGAGACGACCCCGGCGGGGACGCGCGCGTCGTAGAAGGCGTAGACGTCGTCGTCGCCGACGAGCAGGTCCCGGCGACGGGCCCGCTCCTCGAGCTCCTCGAGTTCGGTTCGCAGCTGGGCGTTGTCGCGGAAGAAGTGATGGCGGGTCTGCCAGTCGCCTTCCACGAGCGCGTGCCGGATGAACAGTTCCCGTGCCACCGCCGGCTCCACCCCGCCGTAGCCGACGCGGCGGCGCGCCGCCAGCGGTAGGCCGTACAGCGTCACCCGCTCGAAGGCCAGCACCTCGCCGCGTTTGGCGTCCCAGTGCGGTTCGCTGTAGTTGCGCTGCACCAGATCGCCCGCGACCCGCTCGACGATCTCCGGCTGGATCCGCGCGCCGGTCCGCCCGTAGAGGCGACTGGTCTCCACCAGCTCGGCCACCATCACCCAGCGCGGCGGCCGCTTGGTCAGCACCGAACCGGGCGCCAGCACGAACCGCGAGTTGCGCGCGCCGAGGAATTCGCGGGTGTCCTCGCGGCGCATGCCCACGTGCGACAGCAACCCGGCCAGCAGCGCCGCGTGCACG
>NZ_JBYCLC010000092.1:0-17522 GCF_057473685.1 Mycobacterium sp. TH-M116
GCGAGGTCACCGGCGCGGTGCAGGGGCTGGGGAGTCGTCATCGCGTCGACGTGCATGATGGGAGCGTACGACGGGGGCCCGCGCGTCCACCGAGCCGCTTCCCGTCATGGCGGACGCGCCGTGGTCACCGGATGGTTGCCGACGGTTCATGATCGTGGCTTAGTTTTCGGGATTGCCATGCAAATTGAGAAAATGTGATCGCGCTGTTCGACGTGGGCGTGCGGTACGACACCACGATCGCGTTGCACCCGCTGACCATCCGGTTCGACGCGGGCACCTTCACCGTCCTGCTGGGCCCGTCGGGCGCGGGCAAATCGACCCTGCTGCGGTGCATGAACCATCTCGTGACCCCCAGCAGTGGGGTCATCGAGGTGGCCGGGGTCGGAAAGCTGAACACCAGCGCCAGGATTCGCGCTCACCGGCGGCGCACCGGCATGATCTTCCAGCAACATCAACTGATCGGCCGGCACACCGCGCTGCGCAACGCCCTGCTCGGCTCGGTGGCATCCACCGGTCTGCTGCGCGGGCTGTGGCGGGCGGACCGCGCGCAGACCTACCGCGCACTCGCCGCGCTCGACCGGGTCGGTCTGCTGGGCAAGGCGACGGTGCGCGCGGACCGGCTCAGCGGTGGTGAGCAGCAGCGGGTCGGGATCGCCCGGGCGCTGACCCAGCAGCCCGACATCGTCCTGGCCGACGAGCCGGTGGCCAGCCTGGATCCCGAAACGGCGGTCGGCGTGCTGAGCCTGCTGCGGGAGATATGCCGGCAGGACGGCATCACCGCCGTGGTCAGCCTGCACCAGGTCGACCTGGCGCGGCGCTTCGCCGACCGCATCGTCGGATTGTCCGAAGGCCGGCTGGTGGTAGACGACCAACCCGGCCGCATCGACGCGGCACAGCTCACCCGGATCTATCGCTCCCCCGGTGACACCCACAGGAGCGTCCCGACGACGAAGGAATGCTGATGAAGGCCGTTCGTATCGTGGTAGGCATCCTGCTGGCGTTCGTCGTCGGCGCCTGTGGGAGCTCGCACGACCAGGCGGCGTCGGACCCGGCGACGCTGCGGGTCGCCCTGCTGCCGGACGAGAACGCGGCCACGGTGATCCAGAACAACCAGCCGCTGAAGAACTATCTGCAGTCCAAACTCGGCGAGCAGGTCGAATTGGTTGTCACCACGGACTATTCGTCGATGATCGAGGCGATGCGGCACGGGCGGCTCGAGCTCGCCTACTTCGGGCCCCTGTCGTATGTGCTTGCGCGGTCCAAAGATCCCGACGTCCAGCCGTTCGCGGCGCTGGTCGAGGAGCCCGGCGGGCCGCCGGTCTACCACGCCCTGGTGATCGGGAACGTCGCCCAGCACATCGCCGCGATCCCCGACCTGAAGGGCAAGACGATGGCGTACGGCGACCCCGCCAGCACCTCGAGTCACCTGATCCCCAAGTCGATGCTGGCCGACCAGGGCCTGAAGGCAGGGCAGAACTATCAGGAGCAGTTCGTCGGCGCCCACGACGCCGTCGCCCTTGCGGTGCAGAACGGCAACGCCGCCGGGGGCGGCATCAGCAAGCCGATCTTCGACACGCTGGTCCAGCAGGGCAAGATCGACCCGGCCAAGGTGCGGGTTCTCGCCGAGTCCAAGCCCTACCCGAACTACCCCTGGACCATGCGCAGCGACCTGGACCCGAAGCTGAAGTCCGCGGTCGTGGAAGCGTTTCTGAGCCTGAAGGATCCGGCGGTGCTCAAGCCGTTCAAGGCGGCGTCGTTCGCGCCGGTGGGCGACGCGGACTACGACGTGGTCCGCCAGTTGAGCACCCAGTTGGGGCTCGACCTGTCCTCGTTGAGCAAATGACGGCCGAGTACGCAACGATCGCCCGCCTCGAGGAGCGCCGGCGGCTCCGCGCGCTGCTGTGGGTGGGGGCGGTCGGGGCGGTCATGCTCGGCTGCTGCGCCTATGTCGGGCTGCTGGACGCCCGACGGCTCAGCGACGGGCTGCCGGCGCTGTTCTCGCTGCTCGGGGAGATGTGGCCCCCCGACTTCGGCCGCGCCGCAACCTGGGTGAAGCCGCTGATCGACACCGTGGCCATGAGCGTGGCCGGAACCGCGATCGCGATCGCTTTGTCGCTGCCGCTCGGGCTGGCGGCCGCACGCAACACGTCCCCGCATCCCGTGGTGTACCTCCTGGCCAGAACGATCCTCAACGGCCTGCGCGCGGTGCCCGAACTCATCATGGGGATCGTGTTCGTGGCCGCCGTCGGCTTCGGCGCGTTGCCGGGGGTGCTGGCGCTGGGGATACACTCGGTGGGCATGGTCGGCAAGTTCTATGCCGAAGCCATCGAGCACGTCAGCCCGGCGCCGATCGAGGCGGCTCGGGCGGTGGGGGCTCGACCGGCGCAGGTGATCGTGCACGGTGTCCTGCCTCAGGTGCTGCCCCGGTTGGCCGACGTGTCGATCTACCGCTGGGAGCACAACTTTCGGGCATCCACGGTGCTCGGCCTGGTCGGCGCGGGTGGCATCGGCTTTCAGTTGATGGCCGCGCTGCGGATATTGGAGTACCGGCAGGTGGCCGCGATCATGCTGGTCATCTTGGCCACCGTCACCGTCGTCGACGGCCTCAGCGGCTGGCTGCGCCGCAGGTTCGCATGAATCCGGTTGACCCACCGCCGTTTCGGGTCGTCATCACCCATCGCGTGCACCCCGAGGTGCTCGAGCTGCTGGGCCGATCGTGCGAGGTGGTCGCCAACCAGACACCCGAGAGCCTGCCCCGCGGTGAGGTGCTGAGTCGGTGCCGCGACGCCGACGCGTTGCTGGTGTTCATGCCCGACCGCGTCGACGAGGAGTTGCTGCGCCACAGCCCCCGGCTGAAGATCGTGGCCGGAGCGCTCAAGGGCTACGACAACATCGACGTCGCCGCCTGCACCGCGGCCGGAATCTGGGTCAGCTACGTCGAGGACCTGCTCACCGCCCCCACCGCCGACCTCGCGGTCGCGCTGCTGCTCGCGCTGGACCGCCACATACCGGCCGGCGACCGCCACGTCCGGTCGGGCCGCCACCAGGGCTGGCGGCCGGAACTTTACGGCGGCGGCTTGACCGGCCGTCGGGTCGGGATCGTCGGGATGGGTGCGGTGGGCCGTGCGGTGGCCCGCCGCTTGCACGCGTTCGACGCCGAACTGCTCTACAGCGATCCCGCCCCGCTGCCGGCCGCCGACGAGGCGGAACTGGGCGCCCGCGCGGTGCCGCTGAAAACGTTGTTGGAGGCCAGCACCGCTGTCGTGCTCACTGCTCCCCTGACCGCAGCGACCCGGCACCTGATCGGAGAGGTTGCGCTGCAACGGCTTCCGGCAGGGGCGCTGCTGGTCAACGTGGGCCGCGGTTCGGTCGTCGACGAGAACGCCGTCGCCGACGCGTTGGCGGCCGGCCACCTGGGCGGCTACGCCGCCGACGTGTTCGCGTTCGAGGACTGGTCGGATTCCGGCAGGCCGCGGGACATCCCGCCCGCCCTGCTCGCCCACGAGCGCACCCTGTTCACCCCGCACCTGGGTTCGGCCGTTCGCGACGTGCGCCTGCGGATCGAGACGGCGGCCGCGCGCAGCGTTCTCGACGTGTGCGCCGGCCGGCGGCCCCGCGTCACCGCGAACCATGTCACCCGGCTTGGCTCGCGGGGATCTTGATGCGGGCCCCGGGCATTCGGGGCGGCAGTGGTGCGTAACGCCAACGCAATTCTTTGTGCCCCTGCCCGTTTCGGCATCGCGATACGAGGCCGGCCAGTCTAGTTGTGTGGTGGCGGTTGGGGCTGGAAGGGGTCGTACCACCACCAGTCGGCGCGTTCACCGGTGGGTCCGGGGTAGGGGGCAACCGCGGGCGGGGGTCCGGTGGGCGGGCGCGCCAGCGATCCCGCGGCCAGTGCGCGCCCGTCGCTGTCGGTGACTGTGAGGTCGTGTGCGGGTCCGGTGATGGTGATGGCGCCCTGATGGTGGAGCCTGTGGTGATGCGCGCAGACCAGCACCAGATTGGCCAACTCGGTGGGGCCGCCGTCTTCCCAGTGCCGAAGGTGGTGCGCGTGCAGGCCGCGGGTGGCGCCGCAGCCGGGGACCGCACAGGTCCGGTGGCGGTGTTCGAGGGCGCGGCGCAGCCGCCGGTTGATCGTCCGAGTGGTGCGCCCGGCCCCGATGGCCTGGCCGTCGCGTTTAAACCACACCTCACAGGTGGCATCACAGCTCAGGTATTGCCGTTCGGCCTCGGTCAGTGCCGGGCCCAGATGCAGGGCGCCCGCGCGCTGGTCCACATCGACGTGCACGACCACGGTGGTGTGCTGCCCGTGGGGCCGCCGGGCCGCCTCGGCGTCCCAGCCGGCCTCCACCAGGCGCACAAACGCCTCCATCGTGCCCGGGGGCGGCGGGGCGGTCGCTGAGGCGTTCTTCTCGGTGCCGCGGTCGTGTTTCCACTCGGTGATCAGCGCCTCCCGGTGGGCGGCCAGCGCCGCGTCGAACTTGGCCGCCTCGGGATGCGCAAGCCGGATGCGCCAGCAGGTGAGGTCGTCGGTGCAGGTCTTGGTGATCGAGGCCTGCGGCTGCGGGCGAGGATCGGGGCCGGATCGGGGTTCGAGGTTGACCGCGGTGCGCAACTGGCTGACCGTTGCCACCGCCGCCAGCTGCGCGTAGTGCTCATCGGAGCCCGCCCCGGCGCGCGCGGCGATGACACCGACCTGATCCAACGACAACCGGCCCTCCGCCAGGCCTTGGGCGCAGCGCGGAAACTCCGCCAACCGGCCCGCCACCGTGGTGATCGTGTGGGCATTGGCCGACGAGGAGCCCAGCTTCCAGGCCACCAACGCCGCCACCGAGCGTGCGCCCGTCATCCCGCACAGCTCGTCGCGCTCGATCTCGGCGGCGATCTCCACGAGGCGCCCATCGATGGCGTTGCGCTGACCGGCCAACTGCGCCAACTCCTCAAAGAGCACCTCCAGGCGCTGCTTCGGGGTCACCGGGGAATCCACCGAGGCGGTCAACGACATAACCACATCATCGCAGCGGGGTACGACAACAAATCTGGGCCGCCCAAACCGCGCCCGGGTGCGACCGCGTCAGCAACACACATGGATTTGCTGGCAGGAGATGAGCGGCCGTGCCTCTCAGACGCTTCATCGCCGCGTTCGCGGTACCCGGGCTCACCGCGTGCACGTCGCAGCGGGCACCCCACGCCTCCGGTCCCGCGCCGACGTCGGCCCCGCCCACCGCCGCGAGCGCACGGTCCGGCACGCCCGTTGCGCCGGCCGCGACGACCAGCACGCCGACGTGCGTCGGGTTATCGATATGCCCGCCGCCACCGCCGGACACCGAGGGCAATCCGGCGTGTCACCACGCCGACGGGTGGCGCGACATCGCACCCGGCGCCGGGATCGAGGTGTGGTACTTCCACGAGCCGCAGGACGTGTCGAAGCCCGACAAGATCTCGGTGCTCGTTCGCGAGAAGGACGGGACCAACGAGTCCCAGGACGCCGGCATCGGGGCCGGCCGACAAGTACATCGCTTCGAATTCCCGACCGTCGACAAGTCCTCGGTCCACGAAGTACTGCTCACCACGAGCGCCGGCCGGTGCTTCGTGATCGGGCCGGGCAGCTGAGGAAGGCCGCTGCATCCACACATACGGCTATTCCGCTGTCAGATAACGCGATTACCGAGAGCTGCCGACCGCTCAGCAGTGGGTGGACAGGCACGGCTGGTTGGGGCAATAACCCGAATGCGCGAGGCTCACCATGGTTCCGACCTGTCCGAGCGTGACGTTCCTCTGGTCCAGGACGGAATGGATTTGCTGCCCGATCTGGTCATAGGTCCAGCCCAGCCCGATGTCGTCGCGGTCGGCCGCATCGGCGGTCGAAATCTGCGCTCACTGTGCAGGATCCCGCCACTTCGGCGGGCGTCCGGTGCGGGCCGGTTGGTGCGCGAGGCCGTGAGGCAGGCATGCGCAACGGCAATCGACAGTGCGCCGCCGGCGGAATTCAGTCGCGAATGCGGACCACGATGTAGCCCATGGGAATTCCGGTACGCTCCGCGATGCATTCGCGCGCGGCGAACTCCACCTCCGCGCGCCGGCTGGAATACGTGACAGCGTCGATTTCGGGAATGCGGATCAGCCATCCGCCGGCCCGGCGCTCGACGTCGATGTCGAACCACTGGCCCAAGACCGGGACGGCGACCCGGCGCCGGGGCCGACGGCTGTTGGGGCGCCGCAGGGAATCCGCAGACGAGCGGCGCGACAGCGTGTGGGTGTGCATGCGAATTCTTCCTCGGTCCTCGTTGAGCCGTGGGACACACTACTGCCGAGCATCGTGAGCACCAAATCGGGCTGACCGGGCCCACAACCATGCGCGCGCAGCTTCGGCGAATGTGGATCACGTCAAGTCCGCCGGCCAGTGAGGCGCGGGCGCTACACGGTGCGGGTCAGGCGGTCGGCGAGCAGCTCGGCGAACCGGGCCGGGTCCTCCAGCGCGCCGCCCTCAGCGAGAAGGGCTGTGCCGTAGAGCAGTTCGGCGGTCTCGGCCACTTCGGCGAGCGCGGCGTCGTCGCCCGTGTGATCGTGGTGCGCCTGGCGCAGCCCGGTGACCAGCGGGTGATCGGGGTTGAGCTCCAGGATCCGCTTCCCGAGCGGAACGTCCTGCCCCGTGGCCCGGTACAGGCGCGCCAGCGTCGGTGTGATCCCGAACGCGTCGGTGATCAGGCAGGCCGGCGATTGCGTCAGCCGGGTGGACAGGCGCACGTCCTTGACGTGGTCGCTCAGGGTCTCCTTCAGCCAGGCCAACAGGTCGCCGAAGTCCTTCTGCTGCTCCTCGCGCTCGGCCTCGCTGGCGCCTTCCTCGGAGTCGAGGTCGACCTCCCCCTTGGCCACCGACTGCAGCGGCTTGCCGTCGAACTCGTCGACCACACCCACCCACACTTCGTCGACCGGGTCGGTGAGCAGCAAGACCTCGTAGCCCTTGGCCTTGAACGCCTCGAGGTGGGGTGACTTGGTGAGCTGCTGGCGCGTCTCTCCGGTGGCGTAGAAGATCTGCGTCTGGCCGTCCTTCATGCGCTCGACGTACTCGGCGAGCGTCGTGGCCTCCTCCTCGCTGTGGGTGGAGGCGAACGAGCAGACTCCCAGCAGCGTCTCCCTGTTGTCGGCGTCGGACAGCAGGCCCTCCTTGATGGCCCTGCCGAACTGGTTCCACAGGGTGCGATAGTCGTCGGGACGCTCGGATTGCAGGTCCTTGATGGTGGACAGGATCTTCTTGGTCAACCGGCGGCGGATCGCGTTGACCTGCCGGTCCTGCTGCAGGATTTCGCGAGAGACGTTGAGTGACATGTCCGCTGCGTCGACGACACCCTTGACGAACCGCAGGTAGTGCGGCAGCAGCTGGTCGCAGTCTCCCATGATGAACACGCGCTTGACGTAGAGCTGGATCCCGACGTGGGCATCGCGGTCGAACAGGTCGAAGGGTGCGTGGGACGGGATGAACAGCAGCGCCTGGTACTCGAAGGTGCCCTCTGCCTTCATCGCGATGACCTCGAGCGGGTCGTCCCAGGCGTGCGCGATATGCTTGTAGAACTCCGTGTACTCCTCATCGGAGACTTCGTCTTTGGGCCTTGCCCACAGCGCCTTCATCGAGTTCAGGGTCTCGACTTCGGTGGTGACGACCTCTTCACCGCCCTCCTCCTCGGCGGGGGTCCGTCGCTGAACCTCCATCCGGATGGGCCAGGCGATGAAGTCGGAGTACTTCTTGACCAGGCCCCGAAGCTGCCAGTCGGAGGTGTAGTCGTGCAGCTCGTTCTCGGTGTCCTCGGGCTTGAGGTGCAAAGTGACCGCCGTGCCCTGAGGAGCCCCTCTTTCAGGGTCGACCGCCTCGATGGTGTAGGTGCCCTCACCGCCGGATTCCCACCGGGTGGCCTCGCTCTCGCCGGCCTTGCGCGTCAGCAACTCGACCTTGTCGGCGACCATGAAGCAGGAGTAGAACCCGATCCCGAACTGTCCGATCAGTTCCTCGGACGCATCAGCGTCCTTGGCGTTCTTGGCGTCCCTGAGCTGCTGGCGCAACTCGGCGGTCCCCGACTTGGCCAGCGTGCCGATCAGGTCCACGACCTCCGCGCGGGTCATGCCGATGCCGTTGTCGCGGATGGTGAGGGTACGGGCCTGTTTGTCCACCTCCAGCTCGATGTGCAGATCTGAGGTGTCCACGTCGAGGTCCTTGTTGCGGAAGGCTTCCAGCCGCAGCTTGTCCAGGGCATCAGAGGCGTTGGAGATCAGCTCCCGCAGGAACGAATCCTTGTTGGAGTAGACCGAGTGGATCATCAGATCCAGCAGTTGCCTGGCCTCTGCCTGGAACTCCATCTGCTCTACACGCGCGTTCATGAGACTCCGTTCGACGACATGACGAATTCGACGACATGACGAATTCGACGACATGACGAATTCGACGACATGACGCCTCAAATTTAGCGAGATGCCCTGCGCTCGTGCCGCGGGGTTCGCTCAGCGCTGACAGGACTACTGTCGGCAGTCATCAACGCCGATCAGGCGCGGCCTTAACGAAGGAGAACCGGTGTCCGTAGCTCGACGCGAACGTGCCGCCCTCGTCGACACCCTGCGCGGCGTGGGACCCGATGCGCCCACCTTGTGCGAGGGCTGGACGACCCGGGACCTGGCGGCCCATCTGGTCATCCGCGAGTACCGTCCCGATGCCGCACCGGGCATCCTGATCCCGTACTTCGCCTCCCACACCGCCAAGGTGCAGCACGCCGTGGCCGAGCGGGACTGGGAGCAACTGCTGGACAAGATCGCGTCGGGTCCGCCGCTGTACTCCCCTTTCAAGCTGCTCGACCCGGTGGCCAATGTCGCCGAGATGTTCATCCATCACGAGGACGTGCGCCGCGCGCAGCCGGACTGGATGGAGCGCGTGCTGGAACAGAACCTGGTGGCCGCGCTGCGCCGCACGCTGCCGCTGATGGCTCGGCTCACGCTCGCGAAGCTTCCCGCCCGGGTCGCGTTGCGCACACCGGAAGGCAAAACGGTGCTGACCGCCGGGCATGGTCCTGCGGTCACGGTGACCGGTTTGCCCGAGGAGCTGCTGCTGTTCGCTGTCGGGCGTGAAGCCCGGGTGGAGTTCGACGGCGACGCGGCGACTGTCCAGGCGGTGCGCGACGCCCCGAAGGGCTTGTAGCGGCGGCTGCCCTGCCGCCCGACCGCGGGGGCTGAGAACGAAAAATCCGCGGCTCACCTGCGTAGGGGCCTAAGGTCGGCGATCGGCGCCCAGAACGTCGTCATACCGCCGACGGGGGGCGAAATCCGGAGTGTGCGATGGCGACCGAGACGGCGCTGCCGAGGGGGCCCCGGGGGTCGACGAGGACAGCGGAGCCCGTGGCCACGCCATCGTGGCTGGAATGGGTCAGCGAGGCCAGCCCGATGTGGGGGCCTTCGGGCAGGCGGCTGAGGATGACGGTGTAGTCGGCATTGATGAACTGCAGTCCGCTCGTGCCCCAGTTGGCGAGTGACGCGGTGATGTCGCCGGCCATCGCCGCACGGGTGAACGCCGTGAGCGGTTCGCCGTCGATCAACGACCGCGTCTCGTGCAGCCACGTGTATTTCCGCCCCGCCTCGCGGGGCCAGTCCGGGTCGGGGTTCTGCACCTCAGAGCCCCAGCCGTAGGTGCGCATGAACAGCGTGGACGGGACGCCGTCCGTCCCGAGCGGGACCGGAGGCATCTGCACCGGTTGAGACCACACGTCACCGTCGGGTTGCGGGCCGCGCCGCAGGAACAGCGCGCTCCCCCGCGCTACCGGGGAGCCGCCCTGGGTGAGGGCGGCCTCCACGAGCCGCAACCGCTTGCGGTCATGGTGGACGCGGGTGTGCACCTCGAGAGGTTCCAGGGCGGTCGGGCGGGGCAGGTCGACAGTCAGCCGCGCGGGCTGGAGTTGCGGGTCGTCGACCGCGCGTTCCACGGCCCAGCCCAGCAGGGCGCCCACGACGTGCCCGCTGATCGACGGGCCCCACCCGCCGCGGGCCATTCTGGTTGGGAGGTATTGGTTTCCGTCGCGGAAGAAGTAGGGCACCGACTCCTGCGAATCGACGTCGTCGCGCGCGGTCTTCGGCTGGGTCACCGCACGGCCCTGCGCGGCAGCGGCACGTTCACGGACTTCTCCTTCGTAGGCGGCAACTGTGGATATTACAGTTGCAGCCTCCAGTCCGGAGCCGCGGCACCGATCACCGCGAAAATTTCTATAGCACAAGCGCATTAGCCACACCTGGGCCGTCAGGTGATGGCGGCGCCCACCAAATGGCCGATCACGTACGTAATCGCCAGCGCCAGGCTGCCGCCGACAACATTGCGGAGCACCGCGCGTCCCTTCGGCGCACCGCCCAGCCGCGCCGAGACCGACCCCGTCATCAGCAGCGCGAGAAGGACCGCGCCGACCGTCACAGGGATCCTGAACGCGATCGGCGGCGCGAGGATCGCGATCAGCGGCAGGATCGCGCCGACCGCGAACGACAGCGCCGAGGACGACGCCGCATGCCACGGGTTGGTCAGCTCATCGGGGTCGATGCCCAGTTCGACCTCGGCGTGGGCGACGAGGGGATTGTGGTCGGTGAGCTCCTCGGCCACGGTGCGTGCGGTCGCCGGCGACAGACCCTTGGCCTCGTACAGCTCGGCGAGCTCGTCCAATTCCGCGGCCGGATCGTCGCGCAGCTCGCGACGTTCCTTGGTCAGCAGCGCCTGCTCGGTGTCGCGCTGCGTGCTGACCGATACGTATTCGCCCAGCGCCATCGACACGGCTCCCGCCACCAGCCCGGCGACCCCGGCGGTCAGGATCGGGCCCCGTTCCACCGTCGCGGCCGCGACACCGACCACGATGCCCGCCGTGGAGACGATTCCGTCGTTGGCACCCAGGACCCCGGCGCGCAACCAGTTCAGCTTCGACGACACCGAACCGACGTGGGGTTCGGCGGGATGGGACGTATCGGGCACGGCGGAACGATATACGCCCGAAACTCCGGCCGACCAGCAAAGATAGCCTTGCCAAAGGTCGCCGCCCGGTTCTTGCGCCATATCGCGCGGCGCCCGGTCAGACCAGGCCCGGTACCGACCGGATGGGCCGAGAAGCGTTCTGCACCTTGCCGTATGGGCAGCGCCACGGGTCGCGGCCGGGGCGGCGCCCGGCGCAAAACAGCTAACCCATAGACCGGTCATGTCGCCTGACGGGGGTCAGGAGTTTTCGGGTAATTCACCAGCAGGTGTGCGATCCATCACAGGCGCTCCGGGCGCCGCCTTGGGCATGGGCGCCGCTCGACCAGCGCCGCACCGCTACCGGTGGGTCCGCCCAGCGCACTCGGCGATCCGGGCGGGCCCGGCGGCCGGCGGACCAGTGGTCCCGGCGACTACTGGCTCCGCCGGGAGAGGACCGCAGTGACTTTCGGCCCTCGGGTTTGAGGCCCTTCGCCACGCGGTCAGCGTGCCCTGTGGCACTCGTCGGCGATATCTCGGTAGCGAAACATTGTGGTCACGGTTCGGGTTGCACCGGCAAGAGTCCCGACTGGACAGGAGACGCGATGGCTACCCATGTGGGGTTCCCCACCCAGGGCCACGGCCCACGCATGGCCGTTTACGCCGGCGCTTTGACAATCGCCGCTTTGTCGGGCATCTGCGCACTGGCCGCGCTCGCCGCCGGGACACCCTTCGAGTTCGGGGTCACGCTGGCGTTGTTCGGCGCAGGTTGGGTGATCGCCGACTTCGTCGGCTGGACGGCCGAGCACAACCGTGCGCGTGCCGCTCGCCGACGCGCGTTCCCGGCCGCACCGATCCACAGTTACCGGCTCTCCCGCGTCGTGGTTGTCGGCGGGCAACTTTCTGGCCCGGCCGGGCAGGAGAGCCGCGCCGCCTAATGGGATTCGATCGGCGAGCCTCGAGCAGATAGCGATCTAGCGCGCGGCACCGCCGCCTCAGCTCTTGGTGCCCACAGTGATCAGGTCGCAGATCAGATGCGTCCACACCGGTCGCCGGATCCGGTGCTGATCGTTGAGGGTGAACCCGGCGTCCGCGAACATCGTGCGCATCTCGGTCGGCGACGCGTTGTGCTGCGGCTTCCACCTGTTCGCCGCCGGGACCTGCAGCCGCGGTTGTCGCGTGCTCAGCGCCGCCACGGTCACCAGTCCGCCCGGCGCCAGCACACGATGGAACTCGCGCAACGCGGCGGGCTGGTCGAAGAAGTGGAAGGCCGAGGTCGTCACGACGGCGTCGAGCGCCTCGTCGTCGAAGGGCAGTTGCTCGGCCGGGCCGCGCAGCCACTGCACCCGGCTCGACCGGGCGCGGGCCTGGGCCAGCATCCCCTCGGACATGTCCACGCCGAAAATCCGTTCAGGATGCAGTTCGCGCTCGATGCGGTCACTGAGAATGCCTGTACCACAGGCGATGTCGGCGACCTTCTGCGCGCCGTGGGCGCGCAGCTGCGCGATCACCTCGTCGTGCGGAGGCCGGTAGACCTGCTGCTGAAGGAAGGGCAGGTCGTAGGCCGGCGCGAGGAAACCCCACAGACGCGTGACCGCGTCGTTGAGCCCCCGACGTTGCGCGGACGTCATTTGCTCAGTGTGGCGCTGCAGTAGGTGGTATCGGCCACCGACACCGAATCGTTGCTCTGCGGGATGGCCGCAAGGCCGCTGTCGGCCAGCAGCTGGCTCATCGGCCTGTCGACGGTTCGCCAGCCCAGGTTAACCAGATCGGAGGCGACGTCGGCGCGCTCCCCCTCGTACCCCAGATCGGCGAACTCGAAGTCGAAGCCATGCTCACGCCACGTGGCGGTGACCCTGCGCATCATCTCCAGGCCCAGCTCGTGGTCCACCTGCGACATGTCCGGCACAGCCTCGCAGGCCAGCCGGCTGCTGTCGGCGCTCGGTGCGGTGATGTTGTCCAGCAGCCGGTCCTGAGCCGCCGGCGGCAGGTAACCGAACAGTCCTTGGGCGATCCACGCGGTGGGGCGGCTGCGGTCCAGGCCGGCGTCGAGCAGGGCGGTGGGCCAGTCCTGCCGCAGATCAATTGGCACCATGCGCAATTCGGCCTGCGGGTTGGCGCCGAGACCGGCCAGGGTGGTGGCCTTGAACTCGATCACCTGCGGCTGGTCGATCTCGAACACCGTCATGTCGGCGGGCCATTGGATGCGGTAGGCCCTCGCGTCCAGGCCTGACGCCAGGATCACGGCCTGACGGATCCCGGCGCGTGCCGCGTCCTGGAAGAACGTGTCGAAAAAGCACGTGCGGGCGGCCATCGCGCCGGGCATGTGCGCGCGCTTCCAGGTGGACTCGTCGTCGTCGACCTCGGCGGCGGTGAGCTCACCGGAGGCCCAGAGCGTGAAGAAGTCCACGCCGACGGCACGGACCAGCGGTTCGGCGAACGGGTCCCGGACGGCGGGGTGATCGGCTTTCGTGGCGATCGCCCGTGCGGCCGCGACCATGGTGGCCGTCGCGCCCACGCTGGTGGCCACATCCCAGATGTCGTTGTCTGTGCGTGGCATGCGTCTGTCCCCCACGTCAGATCGAAGCTTTGCTTAGCCACTATCACGACCGAGGGGGCCACTATCACGACCGAGGGGGCCACTATCACGACCGAGGGGGGCGGTGGCGTTCTACATTCGAACGCTCCGAGTCTGCGGCGGCGGCGCCGAGTCTGCGTCCAGCGCGCGAATCACGCCCCGAGGACGCTCTCAGCGCAGGCTCGGCGGCGAAGGGTTTAGCGCGGGCCGGGGCCGCCCGGTCCGCCGGGGCCGCCCGGTCCGCCGGGGCCACCCGGTCCGCCGGGGCCGCCCGGCCCGCCCGGTCCCCCGGGACCGCCAGGACCGTTCGCGGTCGGCAGCCAGAACACGCACTGGTTCAGGTTGGGGCTCCACACCCAGCCCGGTGCGCAAGCCGGCGGGTCGGCGCGGGCGATCCTCACAGGCGCGGAGAGGCCGCTCAGCGACAGTCCGGCCAGCACGACCGCGAAGGCGACAACCACACAGCCCCGCAGCACTCGCCGCGGCGCGAATTCCGCCCCGCCCGCCTCGTCCATGTCGCTTATCCTCCCGGCAGCAAACGCCGCGCGCAAACGATTGTGCCGCCATCGACTCGCCCGTATCGGCTTTTCCGGGGGCAAAGATTCTGGCACTATTCCGCGTGCCCGGCCCGGGCTTCGCCATCCCGGGTGAGTCCGGCCGCGCCGATGAGTTCCTCGTGCAGTTCGAACCACACCGTGTGATAGGAGTCGATGAGCGGCCTGGTCAGCCACATCGTCTCTCCCCGCCGCACTTTGGCGTAAGCGGCGCCGAGCCTGTCCGCGTACGCGGACAGCCGCGGCAGCTGCTCGGAGACGGCCGCGATGATCGGGACGACACGTCGATGGACGCCGTCCAGCCGCTCCAGCACTGCGGCGTCGTATCCGGAGTCGTCATGGCTGTTGGGCTGGCCATCCCTGAGTTGCCAGTCAGATACCAGCTCCTTGAAATCCCGGTTCAACGAACGGAAGTCGCCATAGGCCACACCGATCGCACGTCGGTCCGCCCCCTGCCGTTCCACGGCCAACAGTTCCTGCAACCGGGCGCGCCCTTCCTGCGACAGGCGAACCGTCCTGTCGGCGAGCAGCAGCCCCGAATCAACCAGGCGCACAACGGTTTCGTTGACTGCCACGGGGTCTTCGTCGACGGCACCCGCGATGTCGACGACGGCGATACGCCCCTTGAGCCGAAGCGCCTGCAGCACCTTGAGCTCAGCCGTCACGGCGCGCCGCCGGCGTGCAACGCGGTGAGCATGGTGATCAATGGTGCAGCCGATACGACGTCGGTGTGACCGGCGGCGAGAGCCGCGCGGATACCCGCCGGTGACGCGTCGTCCAGACGCGGATACGGACCGTCGCGATGAGCGCGCAGTGGAACGACGTGGCGGGCGATCTCGGCGAGCGCGGCCAGGTCGGGGGTGTCGCGCTCAGTCCAGGCGGTGAGTTCCAGCAAGCCTTCCCTGACCTCCCCTGTCGTTCCGTCGACAGTGACGAGCTTGCCCTCCACGGCCGCGCCCACTCCGGCGCCGCACCCGACCACGGCCGGACGGCCGATCTCTCGGCTGACCACCGCGGCGTGGGAGGTGGTGCCGCCCACCTCGGTGACGATGCCGCGCACCGCCAGCATGCCACCCACGTCGTGGGGACTGGTCGCGGACCGCACCAGGATGACGTCCTCGCCTCCCTGGGCGGCGTCGACGGCGGCGTCGATGTCGGTGTACGCCCGCCCCCGCGCCACGCCGGGACACACAGGGACACCGCGGGCCAGCAGCCGCGCCGCCATCCTGGCCTCGGGCTGCAACGACGGCGCCAGCAACGCCTCGACTTTGGCGGGTGTCACCCGGCGCAGGACCTCGGCGTCATCGATGAGCCCCTCGGCGCGAAAACGCAACGCCAACCGCACCTCGGCCTGCGCGGAGCGGTTCGCGGCGCGGGTCTGCAGCAGCCACAGCCGGCCCGCCTCGACGGTGAACTCGATCTCCTGCGCGTCGCGGCCCAGCCGTTCGAGGGTGCGGGCCGCCGTGAGAAGGCGCTCATAGACGGCGGGAAATTCTTCGCGCAACGCCGTCACGGGTTCGCAGTCGACACAGCCCGAAACCACCTGTTCGCCCTGGCCACCCGACAGCCACTCGCCGAAGGGTTCGTCGGTTCCGGTCATCGGATTCCGGGAAACGAACACACCGGTGCCCGACTTGGTGTCCAAGTTCCCGAAAACCATGGCCTGCACCACAACCGCGGTGCCGCCCGCGTCGTCAAGGCCATGGTGGCGTCGATAGGTCGACGCCCGCGACGAATTCCACGAACCGAACACCGCCTCGATCGCGCCCCGCAACTGGGCATACGCGTCGTCGGGGATGACGCCGTCGCCGCCGGGCACGATTCGCCGGTACATCTCCTGGAATCGCCGGCACGTGTCCTCGGCGAAACCCGCTGTGAAGCCGGCCTCGAGTTCCTGGCGCACCGCGTCGGTGACACCGAGGTTCAGAACCGTGTCGAGCATGCCGGGCATCGACTCCGCGGCCCCGCTGCGCACGCTCACCAGCAACGGACGCGGGCCGCGGCCGAACGAACGCCCCGTCTCGTCCTGTAACCATGCCATCGCGTCCAGCACCTGGTCCCAGACGACGTCGAGGGCGCGCCGCGGGTCGGTGAAGAAGCGCCCGCATACTTCGGTGGTGATGCAGAACGCGGGGGGAACCGGCAAGCCGTGGCCGCGCATCATGTCGATGCCATAGGCCTTGCTGCCCAGTAAACTCTGCGAAAGCCCCGCATTGCCGGCCAGTCTCACCACCGGAGGTGCGCTGAACTCAGCCACACCGCCAGGCACTGCGCCTCCCGGCGCGCCATGACCCATGACTCTCCTGTCGTTTGACTTCGGTACGGGACGCCCAATCCCAAACAAGTCGACGTTACGCCAGATCAACCGGCCACATTCCCACGCGGACCTGATCGACGAACGGCCGCGGCTCGCTCGTCGGACGTGATGGGTGCCGCGGCACAAATCTGACGACCGTGTCGCCCCCCTGCGGCTTCATCGGAGCACTGGCGCAGCTGCGCAACACTTTTTGCTCGGCTCACGACGGGTGTTGGCGGGCGAACTGATCCTTGATCGTGGGGATCAACTCCGGTGCGTAGACGAAGATCGCCGCCTCGACCTCCCACTCAGCCCGATCCGGGGCCATCGGTGTGGTGTTGATCACTTGTTGCACGAGAGTTTTCGCGGTTCCGAACGGGTCAGGGGAATTGCGTACCTGATCGGCGAACCACTGCCCCTCGGCGGCCATGTCGCAGTCGTTGACCTCAGACCCGTGGATCATGTTCTTCTGAGCCAACAGGTCGATGTATTGCTCGTCTTCGGCGGTCAGCGTGCATGCGGCCGCCGCTCGCGGCGCAGCGAGAACGGACTGGCTCACCATGGCGGCCACGACGACGATACCGGCCACCCACGCCGGGAATCGACGCCAGGGCGAAAGTGTCATTGGCCGGCTTCGCCCGCCATCACAGCCGCTGCGCCAGAGCCCACGCCGTCTGCGCCAAGCCGCGGTAGCGGTCGCGGACCTCCGTTGTGCCGGCACGGGAGTCGGCCGCGTTGCCGTCGAGCCCGCGCCGCCACACGCCGGCGGTGATGGAGGCGAGCCGGAACAGCGAGAACACGATGAACACGTCGAGCGAGCGAGGCGGCTCCCGGTCGGCATGCCGACAGTAACTCGCGACGAACGCTTGCTCGTCGGGAATGCCGGTGCCCGTCAGATCCTCGCCCGCCACCCCACTTGTGCCGCTGAAGCCCGGCGGAAGATGGTAGGTCAAACAGGTATAACCCAGGTCGGCCAACGGGTGGCCAAGGGTCGACAGCTCCCAGTCCAGCACTGCGACGATCCGGGGCTCGGTCGGATGGATCAGCACATTGCCCAAACGGTAGTCGCCGTGCGCGATACACGCCGGCTCGTCCTCCGGTGGCAGGTGGTCGGGCAGCCAGCGCGCCAGCAGG
>NZ_JBYCLC010000093.1:0-20764 GCF_057473685.1 Mycobacterium sp. TH-M116
CCCCGGTGGTCGAGCCGGTGCCGCCCAGGCCGGCCGCTCCGCCGGTGCCTCCGGTGCCGCCTTGGGCGCCAGCCCCGCCGGCCACCCCTTGCGAGCCATCGGTTCCGGTACCGCCCTGTCCGCCGGTGCCGCCCTGTCCGCCGTCGCCGCCTTGCCCGCCGGCTCCCTGGTGACCGCCGCCACCGGACCCGGCCGCCCCGCCGGCCCCGCCGAGCCCGCCGGCCCCGCCGTCGGTGCCTTGGCCGCCCTGGCCGCCACCGGCCGTGCCGGCGGTGCCGGTGCCGCCCTGTCCGCCGGTGCCGCCTTGCCCGCCGGTGCCGCCTGATCCGGCGGGGCCGGCAACGCCCGTCCCACCCTGGCCCCCGACGCCGCCGTCCCCGCCGGATCCGCCGATAAAGGAGCTGCCGCCGCTCGTCGTGCCGGCTGCGCCGATCCCGCCCGCGCCGCCGAGCCCGCCAGCGCCACCGTGACCGCCCGCACCGCCGAACATCCCGCCGGTACCGCCGGCCCCGCCCGCGCCGCCCGCGCCGCCGGTTTGACCGGCCGCGCCAGTGCCGCCGGCCCCGCCAGCCCCGCCCGCGCCGCCGTTGCCGAACAGCCCGGCATCACCGCCCCGCCCGCCGGTCCCCCCTGCCATGCCGGCCCCGCCGAGCACACCGGAGCCTCCGTTGCCGCCGTTCCCGAACAAGATCCCGCCGGGTCCGCCGGCCTCCCCGGTCCCGGGCTCCCCGTTTGTGCCGTTTCCTATCAGCGGGCGCCCCAACAGCAGTTGGGTGGGCGCGTTGACCAGATCCAGCGCGTCCTGCTCGAGGGTTTGCAACGGCGAAGCGTTCGCCGACTCGGCGGCCGCGTACGAATTCCTCGCGCTGGCCAATGCCAGCACGAACCTCTCATGAAAAAGCGCCGCCTGCGCAGCAAGCTGCTGATAGTCCTGGCCGTATCGGGAAAACAACGCGGCGACGGTGGTCGACACGTGGTCGGCGGCTGCACTCGTCAGATCCGTGGTTAAGGCGGCCGCGGTGGCATTTCCGCTGGCCAGCGACGCGCCGATGGCGTCGACGTCCGAAGCCATCGAGCCAACGATGTCCGGAGAAACGAGCAGATGCGTCACCTGGCCCCTTGCCGCTCCTCAAGACAAGCCGACAGCCGCCGACAATCCTGGTCGCGACCATTCGTGAGCATATCGCGACGTGGGTCGCCGTTGAAAGCTTCCGCCGAAATGTCGAGCATCATTAAAACTGTCTCGGGACATGCGAATTGGGAGCAGTAGGCACTACCGGCGGGTCGGTGCGCGGTTACCAGTTGTCCGGTCACCGCTCGGCGAATTCGCCAAGGTGGCGCAGCAGCCAATCGACCATCGCGTTGAGCACATCGACGCCGGTCTCGAACGAGTCGGACTGCGCCGCCAACGCCGCTCCGACGTGCCCGGTGGCGGCCGGGATCGTCCCGAACTGCCGGACCAGATAGCCGTCGCGCAGCCCCGGGCCCCAACCACCTTTGGCGGCATAGCCTTTCGCGGCCAGACCCCAACGCTGCGTGGCGGTGACCCGGTGCATCAGTGCGATCACGGTAGCCGCCTCGCCGAGCGATGTCAGCCGCGCGGCGAAGCCGGCCTGCCGCGCCAGCGACCACTGCGTTTGACCGAAAGACGTGAAACCGGTTCGAAGCCTTCGCGATTCGACCACAGTATCTGCGTCGCCGACTTCTGCGAGGACGGCCCCCACCCGACGCGCGGCGTCGGCCGGTTCGCCCAGTTGCGACCACAGTGCCTCGGCCGCAGGGTTGTCGGACTGCGTGATCATTTTGCTCAGCAGTTCTCCCGCCCGCGACCCGTCCGTGCGCAACGCCGCAATCGCCAACGGCACCTTGATGGTCGACCAGGCGACTCCCGTCGACCACTCGCCGAACGAAAACAGCGTGCCACGCGGCGCGACGATCGCGGCACCCGTGGTGGCCGGAAGTCCGTCGCAAAGCTGCCCGAAGCTCGCCTGCAGCTGGTGTCTCATCGCGCTACCGGCGAATGGGGTGGACCGGATCCGCGCAGTCGACCCCCTCGGCCGACAACTGACGCTTCACAATCTTGAACGTTACTGTGCGCGGCAGCTCGGTGCTGACCCGGACATACGACGGCCACTGCTTGGGGCCCAGGTCTGGTTGCTCGGCAAGGAAGGTGCGGAACTTCTCCGCGTCGAAATCGGTACCCGGTGCCATCACCAGTGCTGCCATCACCTGGTCGCCGACGATCGGATCGGGCACCGCGTACACCGCCACCTCCCGCACACCGGGATAGCGCAACAGCACCCGTTCGATCGGGGCCGCGCCCAGGTTCTCCCCATCGACCCGCATCCAATCACCGAGCCGCCCGGCGAAGTACGCGAAGCCGGCGTCATCGCGATGGGCGAGGTCGCCACTGTGGTAAACCCCGCCCGCCATCCGCGCGGCCTCCGCGGCATCGTCGTTGTAATAACCCTCGAAACGGCCCGGTCCGGCGGTGTTCACCAGCTCGCCGACCACCCCCGCGGGGCACGGCTCGCCCGTATGAGGGTCGACGATCTCGATGCCCTCGGGCAGCGGACCCAACGCACCGGGCGGGGTATCGGGGGTGCGGGCGATCGCCACGCCGCCTTCGGTGGACCCGAAACCGTCCTGCACGACACAGTCGAACCTGCGCGCGAAGCGCTCGATGTCGGCGGGCACGCCCTCGTTGCCGTACACCGCACGCAGCGGGTTGTCCGCGTCGTCGGGGTGTTCGGGTGTGGCGAGCACATAGGACAGCGGCTTGCCCACATAGTTGGCGTAGGTCGCGCCGTAGTGGCGCACATCGACCAGAAATTTCGACGCGGAGAACTTGCGCCGCAACGCCATCGAGCCCCGGCATGCTACGGCCACCGACCACCCGACCAGCACCGCGTTGGAATGGAACAGCGGCATCGACACATAGCAGACGTCATCGCGGCCGAGGCCGAAGCGCTGCGTCATCGTCACGCCGGCGATGGCGACCTTGCCGTGGCTGCACTTGACCGCCTTGGGCTCGCCGCTGGTGCCGGAGGTGAAGATCAGCATGAACAGGTCCCCGGGCGACGCGGGCCGGAAGCGCGGCTCGGCGTCGGCGTGTGCGGCGACCTCGTCGGCCCACGCGGTTGCATCGACGTCAATGTGCGCGATACCGTCCAGTGCTGCAGCGGAATTCGCATCCGCGAGTACCAGCTGGCAGTCCGCTCGATCGGCGTCGCGGGCCAGTGCCGCGCCGCGACGCACCGGGTTGAGCCCCACCGGAACGATTCCCGACATTCCGGCCGCCGTCAGCACTGCCGAGAAGAACGGTGTGTTCTCCAGCAGCACGCCCACATGCGGGGGGCGTGCCGGGTCGAGGCGCTCCTGCAGCGCCGCGGCGATCGCCGCACCGTGCCGCAGGTGGTCACGCCAGCTGGTGAACGAATCCTCGAAGTGGACGCCGGTATCGCCGATCTCGGCCAGCGGGGCAAGCAGTTTGGCGACCGTCAGGTCATCCATCCGCCGGCCCCCGGCTTGTCCGCCACCGTCGCCTCGAGCGTGACGCCTTCGGCGTGCGAGCGTGACGCTGCGGTCACATTCGAGCTCCAGCGTGACGCCGGCTTCACGTTCGCCGCCATCGCCGACACTAGGCGGGCGTCTCGGCCAACTCGCGGCCGATCCGGCGCAGCTGACCGGTGGCTCCGCCCAATGCGAACTCGGTTTCCTTGGCTGCCAGGAAGTAGCGGTGCACCGGGTGATCGGTGTCGACGCCAACTCCGCCGTGCACGTGCACGATGGTGTGGGCCACCCGATGTCCGGCGTCGGCGGCCCAGAACGCCGCGCTGGCTACGTCGATGTCGGCGGGCTGGTCCTCCGAGACGCGCCAGGCCGCCTGGGTGAGCGTCAGCCGCAATCCCTTGACGTCGATGTAGCCGTCGGCCAGCCGCTGCGCCACCGCCTGGAAACTGCCGATCGGGCGGTCGAACTGCTCGCGTTCGCGCGCGTATTCGGCGGTCATCTGCAAGCCACGCTCGAGTACGCCGAGCTGAAAAGCGCTGCGTCCCAAATTACCCAGCGTCTCGAGCCAGGCCACCACCTCGGCACCGCCGACCCTGCGGGCGCCGTCCACCTGCGTCCCGTCCAACTCCAGGCGGCCGACACTGCCCCGCCCGGTGGTCATGATCGCCGTCACCGACACCCCGGGGTCGTCCGCCGCAACCAGGAAAACGGCTGTCCCGGAATCGGTTTCGGCCGGAACCAGGAACGCGTCCGCCGTGGGGCCGAAGCCGACCTGGGTGCGGGTGCCGGTGAGGCGGTAGCCGCCGCCGGCCGAGGCGGCACGCACCGGGCCTTCGCCCATCTCGCCCTGGAGGGCCACGGTGAGGATCTTCTCGCCGCCGACCGCCGGGACGCCCCAGCTCTGCTGCAGTTCGTCGGAGCCGAACCGGGCCAGGGCACCGGCGCCCAGCACGATCGAGTCGAGGTAGGGTACGGCGGCCAGTTGGTGGCCGAGCGCGACGAGCACCGCGACCTGCTCGAGCACGCCGAAGCCGTCGCCGCCCAGCGACGCCGGCGCCGCGCTGGTCAGGATGTCGGCGTCGACCAACTTGCGCCACAGCTCGCGGTCGAACCGTTGGTCGAGGCTGTCGAGCTCACGGTGATGCTGCGGCGTGCACACCGAGTCCACGATCGTGTCGACCAGGCCCCCGAGGTCGTTGGCCGCTTCGGTTGTCGCGAAATCCATGGCTTTCCGTCCTTCTCGATACTCAGCGGCTTCGGGGCAGGCCGAGGGCGACCATTCCGATGATGTCGCGTTGCACTTCGTTGGTCCCGCCGCCGAAGGTCAGGATCAAACACGCCCGGTGCATCCGTTCGACCCGCCCGCGCAGCAACGCCCCGGGCGAATCCTGGCGCACCGTCGCCGCGGTGCCCAGCACCTCCATCAGCAGCCGGTAGGCCTCGGTGGCCAGTTCGGTGCCGAACACCTTGGCCGCCGATGCGTCGGCCGGCGACAAAGATTCGCTTTCGGACCCCCCTTGTCCGGAGGCCAGTTCCCAGTTGATCAGCTTGAGCACCTCGGCTTTGGCGTGCACCCTGGCCAGGTTGATCTGCACCCATTCGGAGTCGATGAGCCGCGCCCCACCGGCGTCCTTGGTGTTCTGCGCCCACTCGCGGATCTCGCGGAGGGCCAGGAAGATCGGCTGCGCGGACACCAGGGCGACGCGTTCGTGGTTGAGCTGGTTGGTCACCAGCTTCCAGCCACCGTTCTCCTCGCCGATCAGATTGGCCACCGGCACCCGCACGTCGGAGTAATAGGTGGCGCTGGTGTCCACACCGGCCATGGTGTGCACCGGGGTCCAGGAGAAACCCTCGGCGGTAGTCGGCACCGCCAGCATCGAGATGCCACGGTGCTTTTTGGCGTCGGGGTTGGTGCGCACCGCCAGCCACACCCAGTCGGCGTAGGCGATCAGGCTGGTCCACATCTTCTGGCCGTTGATCACGTACTCGTCACCGTCGCGGACGGCGGTGGTGCGCAGGTTGGCCAGGTCGGTGCCGGCGCCGGGCTCGGAGTAGCCGATCGAGAAGTGCAGTTCCCCGGCGGCGATCTTGGGCAGGAAGAACTTCTTCTGTTCCTCGGTGCCGAACGCCATGATGGTCGGCGCCACGCTGTTGATCGTCAGGAACGGCACCGGCACGCCGGCGATCGCGGCCTCGTCGGTGAAGATCAGCGAGTCCATCGGGGAGCGGTCCTGGCCGCCGTACTCCTTGGGCCAGTTGAGGGTCAGCCACCCGTCCTTGCCCATCTGTGCAACGGTGTCGCGGTACGCGTTGCCGGTCCCGACCTCGCCCTGTGTGGAGGTCAGCGCATCTCGGCGCTCCGGCGTCATGAGCTCGGTGAAATAAGATCGCAGCTCGCGACGCAGCTCCTCCTGTTCAGGGGTGTAACTGATGCGCATTCCAGCCGTCCTTCGGTTAGGCGTGAGAGGCCCGTGACAAGCCGTGTCTCTACGGCGAAGCTCGACCGACGGCCACCCGTTCGTCTCCCCGGTTGTAACACGTTCTAGTCTGGGAATCCAGCGACCGTTTCCCCAGACTTACCGGGGCCCTTAAGGTGTAGCTACGCACCGGCGGGGCATGTGCTCATGGTGAAGGCCAGATTCGAGGAGGGTACCGTGCGGGTGATCGTTGATCGTGATCGGTGTGAAGGCAACGCGGTCTGCCTGGGAATCGCGCCGGACATCTTCGACCTGGACGATGACGACTATGCCGTCGTCAAGCTTGACCCTGTTCCCGCCGAGCAGGAAATTCTGGCCGAGCAAGCGATCGCCGAGTGCCCGCGAGCCGCGCTCCTGCGCGGCGAATGACCCCGGTGCGACGCCGGGCGACCCGAGACTAGAGGTATTCATAAATTGACTAGGCCCACTGGCCCGACTCCTCCTCAGACCGCTGCGCGGTCTGCATCGTCGCCGGTCAGCAGCACGAACGCGACCGATCTCTCCGGGAAGGTCGCGGTGGTCACCGGTGCGGCCGCGGGCCTGGGGCGCGCCGAGGCGCTCGGTTTGGCCCGCCAGGGCGCCACCGTCGTGGTCAACGACATGGCCGGTGCCCTGGATTCCTCCGACGTCATTGACGAGATCGGCACTGCCGGGTCCAAGGCGGTCGCCGTCGCCGGGGACATCAGCCAACGCGCGACCGCCGACGAATTGGTTGCCTGCGCCGACAAGCTCGGCGGGCTGGACATCGTGGTCAACAACGCCGGGATCACCCGGGACCGGATGCTGTTCAACATGTCCGACGAGGAATGGGACGCCGTCATCGCGGTGCACCTGCGCGGCCACTTCCTGCTGACCCGCAACGCGGCCACCTACTGGCGCGCTAAAGCCAAGGATTCGGGCGGCCAGGTCTTCGGGCGCCTGGTCAACACGTCGTCGGAGGCCGGTCTGGTGGGACCGGTGGGGCAGGCCAACTATGGTGCCGCCAAGGCGGGCATCATCGCGCTCACCCTCTCGGCGGCGCGCGCGCTGGGTCGTTACGGGGTGTGTGCCAACGCGATCTGCCCGCGTGCGCGCACGGCGATGACGGCCGACGTCTTCGGCCCCGGCCCCGAGATAGCGGAAGGACAGATCGATCCGCTCTCGCCGGATCACGTGGTCACCCTGGTCCAGTTCCTGTCGTCGCCGGCGGCCGCGGAGGTCAACGGTCAGGTTTTCATCGTCTACGGTCGCCAGGTGACGCTGGTGTCGGCGCCCACTGCCGAGCACAGGTTCAACGCTGACGGGCCGGCGTGGAACCCCGCCGAACTCAGCACGACGTTGGGAGAATACTTTGCCGGGCGTGATCCCGAGCAGAATTTCGCGGCCGTCGGACTGATGGAGCAGTAGCGGGAGATATGATCGGGCTCACACCCGAGCCGCGAGTGACCGAAGGGCGGGCAAAGGCGACACGCAGGCTTTGCCGCACGCAGCGAAGGGGAGCACCAGGTTGATCCAGCAGCTTGCGGTTCCCGTCCGCGCTGTCGGGGGATTCTTCGAGATGTCGATCGACACCGCGCGTGCGGTCTTCAGAAGGCCGTTCCAAGTCAGTGAGTTCCTGGACCAGACGTGGATGATCGCCCGCGTGTCGCTGGTACCGACCCTGCTGGTGTCCATCCCTTTCACGGTTCTGGTGGCGTTCACGCTGAACATCTTGCTGCGCGAAATCGGCGCGGCCGACTTGTCGGGCGCCGGAACGGCTTTCGGCACCATTACCCAGCTCGGCCCGGTGGTGACCGTTCTCGTCGTGGCCGGCGCCGGAGCCACCGCGATCTGTGCCGACCTGGGGGCCCGCACCATCCGCGAGGAGATAGACGCGATGCGGGTGCTGGGCATCGACCCGATCCAAAGGCTGGTCTTACCAAGGGTTTTGGCGTCGACTCTGGTCGCCCTGTTGCTCAATGGTTTGGTGGCCGCCATCGGTTTGTCCGGTGGTTATGTGTTCTCCGTCTTCTTGCAGGGCGTAAACCCGGGCGCCTTCATCAACGGCCTTACTGTGCTGACCGGGTTGCGCGAGTTGGTGCTTTCCGAAGTCAAAGCGCTGTTGTTCGGCGTGATGGCCGGGCTGGTCGGGTGTTACCGCGGCCTGACCGTCAAAGGGGGGCCCAAGGGTGTTGGCAACGCCGTCAACGAAACCGTCGTCTACGCGTTCATCTGTCTGTTCGTCATCAACGTGGTGACGACCGCGATCGGCGTGCGGATCTCGGCCAAGTGACGCCGCGATGAGCTACGACGTCACCCTGCAGTTCCGCCGCGTCATCTCGCGGCTTTCCGGACCCGTCGACGATTTCGGCGAGCAGGCGTTGTTCTACGGCCAGACCATGCGCTACGTCCCCAATGCGCTCACCCGGTATCGCACCGAGACGATCCGTTTGATCGCCGAGATGACGATGGGCACGGGGGCGCTGATCATGATCGGCGGCACCGTCGGCGTCGCGGCCTTCCTGACGCTGGCCTCCGGCGGTGTCATCGCAGTCCAGGGGTACTCGTCGCTGGGCAACATCGGGATCGAGGCACTGACCGGTTTCCTGTCGGCGTTCCTGAACGTCCGCGTCGTCGCGCCCGTCATCGCCGGTATCGCGCTGGCGGCCACCATCGGTGCGGGTGCCACCGCGCAACTGGGTGCCATGCGGGTGTCCGAGGAGATCGACGCCGTCGAATGCATGGCCGTGCACTCGGTGTCCTACCTGGTCTCGACCCGGCTGATCGCCGGCCTGATCGCCATCGTCCCCCTGTACTCGCTGTCGGTGCTCGCCGCGTTCTTCGCCGCCCGCTTCACCACCGTGTACCTCAACGGGCAGTCCAAGGGCCTCTACGACCACTACTTCAACACCTTCCTGGTGCCGTCCGACCTGCTGTGGTCTTTCCTGCAGGCCATCGTGATGTCGATCGCGGTGATGCTGGTCCACACCTACTACGGCTACAACGCCAAAGGTGGGCCGGTCGGCGTGGGCATCGCGGTCGGCCAGGCGGTGCGGACCTCCCTGATCGTGGTCGTCGTCATCACGTTGTTCATCTCGCTCGCCGTGTACGGCGCGTCCGGTAACTTCAACCTCTCCGGGTAAGAGGAGCACTCTATGGCAGATGGCGAGTCTCGGCGATCGACGGTACGGCTGGCAGCGGCGCTGCTGGCCGGCCTGATCGTGGGGTTCGTCGTCCTGACGTACCTGTCCTATACGGCGGCTTTCGCCTCGACCGACACCGTCACCGTGTCGGCACCGCGGGCGGGGTTGGTGATGGACAAGGGCGCCAAGGTGAAGTATCGGGGCATCCAGATCGGCAAGGTGACGGCGATCGATTACGCCGACGACCGGGCTCGCCTCACGCTGGCCGTCGACAGCAACGACATGCGCTTCATCCCCTCCAACGCGACGGTGCGTATCGGAAGCAACACGGTGTTCGGCGCCAAGGCGGTGGAATTCCTGCCTCCCCGGACGCCGTCGGCGACCTCCCTGCGCCCGGACGCGCACGTTGCCGCCTCGGTGGTGCAACTGGAAGTCAATACGCTGTTCCAGTCGCTCATCGAGCTGCTGCACAAGATCGATCCGGTGGAACTGAACGGGACACTGAGTGCCCTGGCCGAGGGCCTGCGTGGCCATGGCGACGACGTGGGCCGGCTGCTGGCAGGATTGAATACGCTGACACGCCAGACCAATCCGAAGCTTCCCGCCTTGCAGCGGGACTTCCGCGAGGCCGGGACCGCCACCAGCATCTACGCCGAGGCCGCCCCCGACCTGAACAGCGCGATCGACAACCTCCCGGCGATCAGCAGTACCGTCGTCGACCAGCAGGGCAACCTCGACGACACGTTGTTGTCCACGATCGGCCTGGCCAACAACGCCCACGACGCGGTGGCACCAGCCGAACAGAACGTGATCGACGCGGTGAACAGGTTGCGGGCCCCCGTCAAGGTGGCCGCGGACTACTCACCGGAATTCGGTTGCCTGTTCGCGGGTATCGAACGCGGCATCAAGGAGTTCGCGCCGCTGCTCGGTGTGCGCAAAGCGGGACTGTTCACCTCGTCGAGTTTCGTGCTGGGCGCGCCGTCCTACACCTATCCGGAGTCCCTGCCCGTCGTCAACGGGTCCGGTGGCCCGAACTGCCGCGGGCTGCCCGACATCCCGACCAAGCAGAACGGCGGGTCCTGGTTCCGGTCCCCGTTCCTGGTCACCGACAATGCCAACATCCCCTACGAGCCGTTCACCGAGTTGCAGTTCGACGCACCCTCGACGCTGCAGTTCTTGTTCCACGGCGCCTTCGCGGAACGGGACGACTTCTGATGGCGGCCGCGGACATGCCCTCGCACCGTTTGATGGTGATCAAGGTGAGCGTCTTCACGGTGGTGATGCTGCTCGTCTCCGCCGGGCTCGTGGTGGTCTTCGGCGACTTCCGATTCGGATCCGAGGGCACCTACCACGCGACCTTCACCGACGTGTCGCGGTTGAAAGCCGGCCAGAAGGTCCGCATCGCCGGAGTTCCGGTCGGCGTGGTCCAGGGCATCAGCCTGAACCCCGACAACAGCATCGACGTGAAGTTCGGGGTCGACAAGCGCTACACGCTGTACTCGTCGACGCGCGCGCTGATCCGCTACGAGAACCTGGTCGGCGACCGGTTCCTGGAGATCACCTCGGGTCCGGGCGAACTGCGCAAACTGCCGCCCGGGGGGACCATCGACGCGCAGCACACCCAGCCGGCCCTGGATCTCGATGCGCTGCTCGGCGGGTTGCGTCCGGTTGTCAAGGGGCTTGACGCCGACAAGATCAACACGATCAGCGGCGCCGTCATCCAGTTGTTGCAGGGTCAGGGGGGAGCGTTGTCGAACGTGTTGGCCGACACCAGCGCCTTCTCGTCGGCGTTGAGCAACCGCGACCAGCTCGTCGGGGACGCGATCACCAACCTCAACGCGGTGCTGGGCACCATCGACGCCAAGAGCGCGCAGTTCTCGGCCAGCGTCGACCAGTTGCAGAAACTGATCACCGGGCTGGCCGGGCACAAGGACGACATCGCGGGCGCCATCCCCCCACTGGCCTCGACAACGACGGACCTCACACAGCTGCTGAAGAATTCGCGCCGGCCGCTGCAAGGCATCCTGGAGAACACCCGGCCGTTGGCCACCGAGGTGGACGAACGTAAGGCTGAGGTGGACAACGACATCGAGCAGTTGGGCGAGGACTATCTGCGGCTGAGCGCGCTGGGCGCCTACGGGTCGTTCTTCAACGTCTACTTCTGCTCCGTCAGGATCAAGATCAACGGACCGGCCGGCGGCGATATCCTGCTACCCATCGGCGGCCAGGTCGACCAGAGCAAGGGGAGGTGCGCTTTTGCCAAGTAATCCCCAGCGTGAGCACGACCCGCTGCGCACCGGGATATTCGGCCTGGTGATGGTGGTCTGCATCGTGCTGATCGCTTTCGGTTATGCCGGGTTGCCGTTCTGGCCGCAGGGCAAGGTCTATGACGCGTACTTCACCGACGCAGGCGGCATCAACCCGGGCAACGCCGTGTACGTGTCCGGCTTCAAGGTCGGCAAGGTGCAGGCCGTCGGTCTGGCCGGCAACAGCGCCAAGGTGACCTTCACGGTGGACCGGCACGTCGCCGTCGGCAACCAGTCGCTGGCCGCGATTCGCACCGACACCATCCTCGGGGAACGCTCCGTTGCGGTGAGTCCGGCCGGCGGCGGCAGAGCCACCAGCATTCCGCTGAGCCGGACCACCACGCCGTACAGCCTGGCCGGTGCACTGGAGGATCTGGGTCAGAACGCGCACAACCTGAACAAACCTCAGTTCGAGCAGGCCCTGCACGTTCTCACCGACACGCTGCACGACGCCACCCCGCAACTGCGCGGCGCGCTGGACGGGGTGACCGCGCTCTCGCGCACCCTGAACCGTCGTGACGAGGCACTGCAAAGCCTGCTGATGCACGCCGAGTCGGTGTCGTCGGCGCTGGCCCAGCGCGCCGGACAGGTGACCAAGCTGGTCGACGACGGCAACCAGTTGTTCGCGGCGCTCGACGAACGGCGCGCAGCGCTGGGCCGATTGATCTCGGGCATCAGCGCTGTCGCGCAGCAGATTTCAGGCTTTGTCGCCGACAATCGCAAGGAGTTCGGCCCGGCACTGGGCAAGCTCAATTCGGTGCTGGCCAACCTCAATGAGCGCCGCGACTACATCACCGAGGCCCTCAAACGGCTGCCCACCTACGCCACCGAGCTGGGCGAGGTGGTCGGTTCCGGGCCCGGCTTCAACGTCAACGTCTACTCCGTCCTGCCCGCGCCGATGATCGCGATGATGTTCGACTTCTTCTACCAGCCGGGCAAGCTTCCGGCCAGTCTCGGCGACTACCTGCGCGGTCTCATCCAGGAACGCTGGATCATCAGGCCGAAGTCGCCATGACGAGGCGGATCCCGGCCGGTCGGGGGTTGCGCCGCCTGAGCGCCATCGCGCTGGTCGCGGTGCTGATGGGGGGCGTGTACGTGCTCACCGCGCACGGCAACAGCCGAACCGTCGTCGGCTACTTCACCTCGGCCGTCGGCATCTATCCCGGCGACCAGGTCCGGATCCTCGGCGTCCCCGTGGGGCACATCGACACGATCGAACCGCGGCCCTCGGACGTCAAGATCACCATGTCGGTGTCCGACCAGGTCAAGATTCCCAACGGCGTGCGCGCGCTCATCATGTCGCCGAACCTGGTGGCGGCGCGGTTCGTTCAGCTGACCCCGGCGTACACCGGCGGGGCGGTGCTGCCCGACGGCGCCGGCATCGACCTGGCCCGCACCGGTGTCCCGGTGGAATGGGACGAGGTCAAGGAGTCACTGACCCAACTGGCCGTCCAGCTCGGGCCGACCGGATCTGTCGGGGGGTCGATGCAAGGGCCGTTGGGCGCGGTGATCAACCAGGCCGCCGACACGCTCGACGGCAACGGGGAGTCGTTCCACGGCGCGCTGCGCGAGCTCGCACAAGTTGCGGGGCGGCTTGGGGATTCGCGCGGCGACCTGTTCGGCACGGTCAAGAACCTGCAGGTGCTGGTGAACGCGCTGTCGTCGAGTAACGAGCAGATCGTGCAGTTCGCCGGGAACGTCGCGTCGGTGTCGCAGGTGCTCGCCGACAGTTCCCGCCACCTGGACACCACGCTGGACACCCTCAACAAAGCGCTCGCGGATGTCCGGGGATTCCTGCACGAGAACAACTCGACGCTGATCGACACGGTCAACCAGCTCAACGACTTCGCCCAGACGCTGAGCGACCAGAGCGACAACATCGAGCAGGTCCTGCACGTGGCGGGCCCCGGCATCTCCAACTTCTACAACATCTACGACCCCGCGCAGGGCACGCTCAACGGGCTGCTGTCGATCCCCGAGTTCGCCAATCCGGTGCAGTTCATCTGTGGCGGGACCTTCGACACGGCCGCCGGGCCCCGCGCGCCCGACTATTTCAAGCGCGCCGAGATCTGCCGTGAGCGGCTCGGGCCCGTGCTGCGCCGGCTTGCCGCGAACTACCCGCCGATCATGTTCCATCCCCTCAACACGATCACCGCGTACAAGGGGCAGATCATCTACGACACCCCGGCCACCGAAGCCAAGGCCGCGACGCCCGTTCCCGAGCTGACGTGGATACCGGCCAAAAGCGCCACATCGCCGGCCCCGGAGAACCCGGCGGATCTGCAGGCCCTGCTGGTTCCGACGGCTCCGCAGGCCGGTGCCGCCCCGGGGCCGGCGCCCGGTCCGCCCTCGGCGTTCGGTCCGCTGCCGGGCCCTGCACCCGCATCCGGCGCGACGTCACCCGCTGGGGGCGGTGGTGGCCGATGAAGCGAATTGTTCTGCGCAGCAGTGTGTTAGCGGTGGGCAGTGCGTTGGTGGCCGGTTGTCAGTTCAACGGTCTCAACTCGCTGTCGATGCCGGGCACCGCCGGTCACGGCAGCGGCGCCTACTCGATCACCGTCGACATGCCCGACGTCGCGACGCTGCCGCAGAACTCGCCGGTCATGGTCGACGACGTCACCGTCGGCAGCGTTGCGGGCATCTCCGCCGAGCAACGGCCCGACGGCTCCTTCTATGCAGCGGTGAAGCTGGCGCTGGACAAGAACGTCGTGCTGCCGGCCAACGCGACTGCGACGGTCGCCCAGACGTCGCTGCTCGGTTCCATGCACGTCGACCTGGCAGCCCCGGAGGGCGCGCCGGCGGTCGGCAGGCTGACCGACGGTGCGAAGATCCCGGAGTCGCGCACGGGCCGCCATCCCACCACCGAGGAAGTGCTGTCGGCCCTCGGTGTGGTGGTCAACAAAGGTAATGTCGGCGCGTTGCAAGAGATCACCGACGAGACCTACCGGGCCGTGGCGGGACGGCAGAGTCAGTTCGTCGACCTGATGCCCAGGCTGGCCGAACTGACCGCGGGGCTCAACCGTCAGGTCGACGACATCATCGACGCGGTCGACGGGCTGAATCGATTCTCGGCGATCCTGGCGCGCGACAAGGACAACCTGGGCAGGGCGCTGACCACGCTGCCCGAGGCGGTCGGCGTACTCAACAAGAACCGGGACCACATCGTCGAGGCGTTCAGTGCGCTGAAGCGGTTGGCGACGGTCACGTCGCACGTGCTGTCGAAGACCAAGGTGGACTTCGCCGAAGACCTCAAGGGCCTGTACTCGGTGGTGAAAACGCTCAACGACAACCGGAAGAACTTCGTCACCTCGCTGCAGATCCTGTTGACGTTCCCGTTTCCCAACTTCGGGATCAAACAGGCCGTGCGCGGCGACTACCTCAACGTGTTCACCACGTTCGACCTGACCCTGCGCCGCTTCGGCGAAACATTCTTCACCACAGCGTATTTCGACCCGAACATGGCGCACATGGCCGAGATCCTCAACCCGCCCGACTTCTTGACCGGCGAACTGGCCAACCTGTCCGGACAGGCAGCCGATCCGTTCGCGATCCCGCCGGGCACGGCGTCGGGTTCTCGGGACCGGTAGGGGGCGGCGTAGATGCTCGACAGACTGACCAAGGTCCAGCTGGCCATCTTCGGGGCGATCACCGTGATTGCGCTGACCGTGATGGCGATCTTCTACCTGCGGCTGCCCGCCACGTTCGGGATCGGCACCTACTCCGGGACGGCCGACTTCGTGGCCGGCGGCGGGCTGTACAAGAACGCCAACGTCACCTACCGTGGCGTCGCCGTCGGCCGGGTGGAGTCGGTCGGGCTCAACCCCCATGGGGTGACCGCCGGGATGCGGCTGAACAGCGGCACACCCATCCCGTCGAACGTCACCGCCACCGTGAAGAGTGTGTCGGCGGTGGGAGAGCAGTACATCGACCTGGTGCCGCCGGGCGCTCCGGCATCTTCCACGTTGCACAACGGGTTTCGCATCTCCCAGCAGGACACCCGGATCGGCGGGGATGTGGCCGATCTGTTGAAGCGGGCCGAGGCGCTGGTCGACAGTGTGGGCGACACCCGGTTGCGGGAGCTGCTGCACGAGACGTTCATCGCGACCAACGGATCGGGCCCCGAGCTGGCCCGGTTGGTCGAGTCCGCGCGGCTGCTGGTCGACCAGGCCAACGCCGATTATCCGCGGGTGTCGGAGCTGATCGACCAGGCGGGCCCGTTCCTGCAGGCTCAGATCCGCGCGGGTGCCGACATCAAGTCCCTGTCGGACGGGCTGGCGCGGTTCACCTCCGAGGTGCATCAGGCGGACCCGCAGCTGCGCTCCACGCTGGCCACCGCCCCGGGCGCGGCCGAGGAGGCGAGCACCGCGTTCTCGGGCATCCGCCCCTCCTTTCCGGCGCTGGCGGCCAGCCTGGCCAACCTGGGCCGGGTGGGCGTCATCTACCACAAGTCGCTCGAGCATCTGCTGGTCGTGTTGCCGGCGTTGTTCGCCGCGATCGTCACCGCCGCCGGCGGCGAGCCGCAGGACGAGGGCGCCAAGCTCGACTTCAAGCTGGACCTCAACGACCCGCCGCCGTGCTCGGTGGGCTTTCTGCCGCCGCCGCTGATGCGCACACCGGCCGACGAGACGCTGCGCGAACTCCCGGCCGACCTGTACTGCAAGGCCGCGCAGAACGATCCCACCACCGTGCGCGGCGCCCGCAACTATCCGTGCCAGGAGTTCCCGGGTAAGCGGGCGCCGACGGTCCAGCTGTGCCGTGACCCGAAGGGCTACGTGCCGATCGGCCGCAACCCTTGGCGCGGCCCGCCGGTGCCCTATGACACACCGGTGACCAACGGGCTCAACCTGCTGCCACCCAACCACTTCCCCTACATCCCGCCGGGTGCCGAACCCGACCCGGGCACGCCCATCGTCGGGCCGCCCCCGCCGGGTGTGGCGCCGGGGCCGGGGCCGATGCCCGACCGCCAGCCGGCCTACGATCCGCCGCCGCCCAACGACAACGGACCGCCGCCGCCGTTCACGTCATGGCAGCCGCCCGGGGTGCCGCCGGTGCCGCCTCAGGTTCCGTATCCCAAGTGGCTGCCGCCGCCACCGCCGCCGGAAGGCACCGGGCCGCCGCCGCAGGCCGACGGCGCACCGGCGTACACCACTTACGATCCCAAGACCGGCGCGTTCGCGGACCCGGCCGGCGGCACTGGTATCTTCGCGGCCGGTGCGAGCGGCGCGTCGAGCGCCGAGAATTGGGTAGAGCTCATGCTCGATCCACGGCCCCTGTGATGGACCCGTAGTGGCAGACGAGCAGACCAAGGCGACACGCGTTCGGCGGCGGGCGTCCCGCGCGGCGGGCCCCGCCCGACGTGAGGCCGCCGACGGTGCGGCGGCACGGATCGACGTCCCGGTCCAGGCGAATCAGCCGGCGCCGCCGGTGCGGACCTTCAAACCCGTCAAGCCGCCGCCGCGGCGGCGGGCGCACCGGGTCCTGGTCGCGTGGGTCTCGGTTGCCGCCGCGGTCCTGGCGATCGGCGCGCTGGCCGGCTGCCTGACCGGGCTGGTCGTTCAGCACCGGCATGCCGTCGCCGAGCAGGCTCGCGACCAGCGGTTCGTCGACACCGCCACCCAGACGGTGGTCAACATGTTCAGTTACACACAGGACAACATCGACGAAAGTGTCAACCGTTTCTACGACCAGACCAGTGGCCCCCTGCACGCCATGCTGGGCGCCAACAACAACATCGAGAACCTCAAGGGCCTGTTCCGCTCCACCAACGCGACGTCGGAAGCCGTCGTCAACGGTGCCGCCCTGGAGGGCATCGACCCGGTCACCGACAACGCGTCGGTCCTGGTCTCGGTGCGGGTCACCGTCGCCGACATCGACGGCGTCGACAAGCCGTCCATGCCCTACCGCCTGCGCGTCATCGTGCACGAGGACGAGTCCGGACGGATGAGCGGCTACGACTTGAAGTATCCCAACGGGGGCAACTGATGCGGACGTTGCGGTGGCTCAGGGTCGTTGCGGTCGCCCTGCTGGTCTTCGCCTTCGTCGGCCTGGCCGCGGCGACGGGCTGGTTCTACTGGGACCGGGTGCAGGCCCGCGGCGAGGCATCGGCGCGGGCGGCTCTGCCCAAGCTGGCCACCAAGGAGATCCCCGAAGTTTTCGGTTACGACTACCAGACCGTCGAACGCAGCCTCGCCGAGGTGTATCCGCTGCTGACGCCGGCGTACCGCCAGGAGTTCCGCAAGAGCGCCAACGCGCAGATCATCCCGGAAGCCAAGAAGCGCGAGGTGGTGGTGCAGGCCAACGTCGTCGGTGCCGGAGTGATGTCGGCTCAACGTGATTGCGCGTCGGTGATGGTCTATCTGAACCGCACCGTGACCGACAAATCGCGGCAGCCCCTCTACGACGGCAGCCGGTTGCGAGTGGACTTCCACAAGATCGGCAAGCAATGGCTGATCAACTACATCACCCCGATTTGATCAGTAGCACATCGCAATGTCGTTGCAGTACAACGGGTAACGCTCGATCGGTGTGGGTGGCGGTCCGATGAGCCGCAGCGAGAACGGCTCTTTGGTCATCGCCGGCTGCAGGCCGCAGACCGCGCCGTGCAACGTGGTGTGCGTCCCGGCCATCGTCTCGTTGTCGAAAGCGTATGTCTCGGTGGATGCCCCGGTGCCTCCGTCGGGACAGGACAGACCGTCGGCCTTGTCCACCTGAAACGTCCACAGTCCGCTCACCAGACGGGCCCTGCCGCTGTAGTTCTGCAGCTTGTCTTTGCGGCTGTTTCGTTCGTTGGTATAGCTCGCGACGTTCAATGCGCAGAAGTCGGCCATGATGTCGGGGTTGGAGTAGTCCTTGTAGTAGCGGCTGCCGTTGACCTGGGCGCACAGTGCTGTCACCTGCCAGGTCACGCCCGACACGCCCGCCTGGTCGAAGTGGTATAGGCCGTCCGCCGGCGGGGCGACCGCGCTCGCCGGGTCGCTGGATTCGAGCCCGATCCCCAAGGCCACAGCCGAGAAGACACCGGCGCCGACGGCCAGCCCACGACAGATCCTCATGATCGTCCCTCCCTGCTCGGGCCATCCCGCTGCGCTCGAGTATCACAGCGCTCGGGCCGCGGCGCCAAGGCCTTTCAGGCTTTTCCCACGGCTGTTGGCGGCTTGTCGGCGTCAGGTGGATGCGCCTCGGCCAGTGCGTCGAGGAACGAGCGCGCCCAGCGGTCGACGTCGTGGGCGAGCACCTGGCGCCGCATCGACCGCATCCGCCGGCGGCCTTCCTCCTCCGGCTGGTTGAGCGCCGACTCGACGGCGTCCTTGACTCCTTCGAGGTCGTGGGGATTGACCAGATAGGCCAGCCGGAGTTCGGCGGCGGCTCCGGTGAACTCGCTCAGCACCAGCGCACCGCCGAGATCACTGCGGCAGGCGACGTATTCCTTTGCCACCAGGTTCATTCCGTCGCGCAGCGGTGTGACCAGCATGACGTCGGCGGCGACGAAGTATGCGATGAGCTCGTCGCGGGGAACCGGACGGTGCAGATAATGCACCACCGGATGCCCGACTTCGGCGAACTCGCCGTTGATGTGACCGACCTGGCGTTCGATGTCGTCGCGCAGGATCCGGTAGCTTTCCACCCGCTCACGGCTGGGCGTGGCCAGCTGGATCAGCACCGTGTCGTCGCGTCTGGCCCGGCCCTCGGCGAGCAGCTCGGAGAACGCCTTCAGCCGGACGTCGATGCCCTTGGTGTAATCCAATCGGTCGACGCCGAGCAGGATCTTGCGGGGGTTTCCCAGCTCGGCCCTGATCTCGCGGGCCCGGCGCCGGACGCTGCGGTCACGGGCTTTGCGGTCGAGGTCGGCGGAGTCGATGGAGATGGGGAAGGCGCCCACCCGCACGGTGCGCGAGTCCAGTTGCACTTCCCCGAAGCGCGAGCGCACACCGACCGAGCCCCGGGAGGTTTCCACCCCCACCAGACGCCGGGACAAGAACAGGAAGTTCTGTGCTCCGCCGGCCAGATGGAACCCGACCAGATCGGCGCCGAGAAGGCCCTTGATGATCTCGGATCGCCAGGGCAGCTGCATGAACAGCTCCACCGGCGGGAACGGGATGTGCAGGAAGAAGCCGATGGTCAGGTCGGGGCGAAGCGTGCGCAGCATCTGGGGCACGAGTTGCAGCTGGTAGTCCTGGATCCACACGGTGGCACCGCGCGCGGCGGCGAGCGACGTGGCCTCGGCGAATCGGCGGTTGACGTCGACATAGCGCTCCCACCATTCGCGGTGATAGGTGGGCTTGACGATGACGTCGTGGTACAGCGGCCACAGCGTGGCGTTGGAGAAACCCTCGTAGTATTCGGCGACGTCGTCGGCGCTCAGACGCACCTGGTGCAGGGTGAGCTCGTCCTGCACGATCGGTCCGTCGTCGGCGTCCATCTCCTCGTCGGCGATGCCGGGCCAGCCGACCCATGCGCCACGCCTGCGCCGCAGCAGTGGCTCCAGAGCTGTGACCAGCCCGCCGGGGCTGCGCTTCCAGGACGTGCGGCCGTCGGCAAGCCGCTCCATGTCGACCGGCAGCCGATTGGCCACCACGACGAAGTCGGAATCCCCGACGGGCGAAGCGGCCGGCCGTTCGACTCCGCTGGGAGTCATCTACGCATCGAGCTTCGAGGGTCCAATACCGAGCATGGACAGGAAGACGCGGCACTCGTCGGCGTCGGTCGCATACGCGGCGACGACGCGCCGGGCCTGGCTGGCGGTGCTGTCGGCCAGCGGTTCCACATCGCCGATGTCGCCATGGTCGGGTTTCGTAGGCATGACATAACTGTATGCGACGCCTCCCATACGTCGCAGCCGTCGTGCCTGGCCCGCGCCTCGCCGTCGCACGCGCAACGGTCCCGACCGGCGCTTTCGGAGTGGTGAACCGGACCGAAGCCTTGGTGTGGCCCGGTGTTCACACAATCGTCCGGAATTGTTAATCCCGAGCAAATACGATAAAGGTTTGTTTCGTTCGACGGGGCCCGGAAATAACGCGTATTCAAATCGCGGAATTTGCTGTCCGCAGTTCCTCCGGGTGAGGTGAACCAGCGGAGTGGCAAACATTTGTGGCGCTCCTGTCGGCACACGTGGTCGCGCCCCGCGCCGACGTCCGCTGGGGTGGGTTTGCTGTCTGCCGGGTCGCTGAGCAGCAACGAAGCTGAGCGAGGCGTAAAGTCGCGTTGCTACGGCCGGGCACCGGATGCATGCCCGTGAGCGGCCCCCCCACGGTCGTGTGTTCACCGTTAAACACGGCAGGCGCGCAAGAAAAGCACTAGTGTGAGCCCAAAGCCCCCACTTTGACGGTCCCATCGACGTCTGGGCCTCCGGGAGAAAGAAAATGGCTCT
>NZ_JBYCLC010000094.1:0-6274 GCF_057473685.1 Mycobacterium sp. TH-M116
CGCTGGCTCTGCTGCCGCGAATGCTGGCGCGAGGATCGGGCCTGGTGGTCAACGTGTCCAGCGTCGGTGGCCGGATGGGCATCATCCACGAAACCGCCTACTGCGCCAGCAAGTTCGCGCTGTGCGGGTGGAGCGAGGCGATGTCCGTGGATCTGCACGGAACCGGTGTCTCGGTGAAGCTGATCGAGCCCGGCCCGACGGACACCGAGATCTGGGATCAGCCGGGCAGTGAGGAGCCCCTCTATCAGGGGCCCAAGTTTCCCGCCGGCGTGGTGGCCGACGGCATCATCGACGCGCTCGGCCGCGGGCGATTCGAGCACTACGTGCCGGACATGAAAGCCGTCGTTGACGCCAAGAACGCCGATCTGGACGCGTTCATCGCCGGCGCGTCCGGGATGGCGTCCCGATGAGGGCGCTGATCTACGGTGTGCCGCCGGAGCCCTTCGAGGTTGCCGACGGCGCGAACCTGCTGACCCAGAACCTGGCCCGCACCCCGACCGCGCTGCACCATGTGCCGGATCCGACGATTCTGCGCGATGATTGGGTGATCACTCGGCCCCGGCTGACCGGTATCTGCGGATCGGATTCCAAGCAGATCCTGATGGACTTCGGCGAGGGTGACGCCGATAACGCGATGACCGCGTTCTGTTCGTTCCCCCAGGTGATGGGCCATGAGGTGGTTGCCGACGTGGTGGCGCTGGGCCCGAAGGCTCGCGGGCTGCAGGCAGGTCAGCGCGTGGTGCTCAACCCGTGGCTGTCCTGCGCTCCGCGCGGCATCGAAAGGCTCTGTCCCGCTTGCGAAGACGGCGACTACAGCCTGTGCTGGAGCTTCGCCGACGGCGGCATCAAGCCCGGCATCCATACCGGGGTGTCGGCCGACGTGACCGGTGGCTATGCCGAGTTGATGCCCGCGCACGACGGCATGCTGTTCGCGGTTCCCGATTCGGTGCCCGACGAGGCGGCGGTGTTCGCCGACCCGTTCTCGGTGTCCCTGCACGCGATCACGCGCCACCCGCCGCCCCGCTCGGGCCGTGCCCTGGTGTACGGGGCCGGTTCCCTGGGGTTGTGCGCGGTCGCCATCCTGCGGGCCCTGTATCCCGACGTGGCGGTGGCGGTGGTGGCGCGCTTCGCCGCGCAGGCGGAGCTGGCCCGCACGTTCGGCGCGGCCAAGGTGCTCGCGCACGAGCCGCGCCTTGCCGTCATCGAGGAAATGGTCGACTGGGGCGGAGGCCGACTGCGCCGGCCGCTGCAGGGCCTGCCGATGGCCCACCCCGGCGCGGTCGACGTCGTCTATGACACCGTCGGCAAGCCGGAGACGTTCGAGGTCGGCGTCCGGGTTCTCAACGCCCGGGGGACGCTGGTGCAGGCCGGCGTCCACGCGCCCGGCCGGTGGGAGTGGAGCCCGTCGTATTTCAAGGAGATCGCCCTCGTCGGTTCCAACGCGTTCGGGGTGGAGGAGGTCGACGGCGTCCGCAAACACGCCATCGCCCACTACCTCGAGCTGGCATCCGCCGGCCGGGTCGACCTGCGCCCTATGCTGACCCACACCTTCGGGCTGGGGCAGTGGCGCGAGGCGTTCCTCGCGATTGCCGACCAGGGTCGAAGCGGGGCCGTGAAGGTGGCCTTCGACCAGCGCGGCGGGTAGGGAGCCCCACTGTTTTCGCGTCGTATCCTGTTCGACACCCCGGCCAGGCTCGGTCTGCCGATCTGGGACGCACCCGTCTCGGCGGAGATACGCGCCATCACCGAGGGTCGCGAAGTGACCCCGCCGGGCAAGGTCCTCGACCTCGGTTGCGGCACCAGCAGACGAAAAACTCCGATACTGCGGTTGCGTCATTCTGGTACAAGACGGCGTTACTCGCCCTCCCGTGCGGTTACCGACATCCGCCGCGACGCTTTAGCTCAAGTACGTGAGGGGCGGATTCGCTCAGCCGGCACCCGGCCCACGCCCTCCTGTGTTTCGTCGAACCGGAGTTCCACCGCCCGCGCGCCGGTCGCGCGCGACCGATCGGGAATCGGTGGGTCAGGTGTTGGTGCGCAGGTAGCCGTAGACGGCGGCGAATTTGCCGTTCACGTCCTCGGGGATCGCCACCGGACCGCCTAAAGCCCTTGCACCCCAGGCGATCTGCGCCGTACGTTCCACCAGGGCGGTGACGTGCAGGGCCTTGTCGGGCCGCGGGCCCACGGCCACCAGCCCGTGATTGGCGATCAGAGCGGCCGCCCGCCCGTCGAGCGCGCTGACGGCGTTGAGGCCGACGTCGGGGGTGCCCGAGGCTGCATACTCGGCGCACCGGACGTCGCCGCCGCAGTACACGGCGAACTCGTCGATGCAGGCCGGAATCGGCTGGCGCGCGACGGCGAACATCGTGGCCCACACCGGATGGCTGTGGATGACGCTGCCGATGTCGTCGAACGCCCGGTAGCAGGACAGGTGCAGCGCCAGCTCCGACGACGGGAACCGGCCTTCCGCGGCCTGTAGCACGGCGCCGTCCGGGCCGACGAGCACGATGTCGTCGAGTCGCATGTCGCGATAGTCCACCGACGACGGCGTGATGACGATGTTGCCGTCGGCGCGCCGGGCGGAGATGTTGCCGGCGGTCCCCTCGACCAGACCGCGCCGCAGCATGTCTCTGGCGGCGTCCAGGACCGCGCTTTCGGGATTGTCGACAAACCTCACGGGCGCAGCACCTCCGGGTTGACGATATGAGCGGGCGTGCCGCCGGACAACAACGCTTCCAGGTCGTCGGCCACCATCTGCGCCTGCCGCGCCTCGGTGTCCCAGGTGGCGCCCCCGATGTGCGGGGTCAACACGACGTTGGGCATGCCCGCCAGCGGGTGATCGATCGGCAGCCATTCGCCGGCGAAGTGGTCCAATCCGGCTCCGGCCACCTTGCCGTCGCGCAGCGCCGCCACCAGTGCGTCGGTGTCGTGCAGTTGCGCGCGGGCGGTGTTGAGGAACACCACGCCGTCGCGCATGGCCGAGAACTGCGCCGCGCCGATCATCCCGGCGGTCTCATCGGTGACCGGCGCGTGCAGGGACACCACGTCGGACTCGGCCAGCAGCGCGTCGAGACCGTGTTCGGCTTCCTCGGTGTAGGGATCGTGGGCGATCACCCGCAGGCCCAGCCCGCACAGCCGCCAGCGCACCGCCCGGCCGACCGCGCCCAGGCCCACCAGCCCGGCGGTGCGTCCGGCGATCTCGGCGCCGCGGAACCGCTGATACGGGATGCTGCCGTCGCGAAAGATGTTGCCGCCGCGGACATCGGTGTCCGCGGGCAGCAGGTGACGAGTGACGGCCAGCAGCAGGGCCACGGTCATCTCGGCGACCGCGTCGGCGTTGCGGCCCGGGGTGTAAAGCACCGGGACACCGGCGGCGGTGGCCGCGGGGACGTCGACGTTGTTGGGGTCACCGCGGGTGGACGCGATCGCGCGCACACCGAGGCCGAACACCGGCGCGCGCACCGAGTCGGCTTCCACCACAAGCACATCGGCGGCCTCGGCGGCGATCCGTTCGGCCAGCTGCTCGGCACTGTAGATGCGCAGGGGCCGCTGCTGCGTCCACGGGTCGTAGATCACGTCGGCCAGCTGCCGGAGTTTGTCGAACCCCGGCCCGCGCAGCGGCGCCGTCACCAGGGCGCGCGGTTTGGACGTCACGAACCCCAATGCTGGCGTACGGTGACGCCCGTGTCACGCGAAGGCGTCACAATAGGCATCGACATCGGCAGTACCTCGGTCAAAGCGGTCGCCGCCGACCCCGACGGCCGTGTGACGGCGCGGGTGCGCATCGGACACCGGTTGCGGGTACCGGCCCCCGACCGGCTCGAGCACGACGCCGACGAGGCGTGGCGGCGGGGTCCGCTCGCAGCACTGGACGGGCTCGGCTGCCGTGACCCGAGGGCGGTCGCCGTTGCGGCGATGGTGCCGTCGCTGACGGCCGTCGACGTCACCGGCATGCCCGTCACGCCGGGACTGCTCTACGGGGATGCCCGGGGGCGGGGCCCGCAGACGGTGAACCAACCGCTGCCCGCGGTGGGGGAGGCCGCCGAGCTCCTGCGCTGGACGGCCTCCCGGGCGCCCGGTGCGGCCGGGTACTGGCCGGCGCCGGCGGTGGCCAATCACGCGCTGGCGGGCGAGGCGGTGATCGACATCGCCACCGCGGCAACGACATTCCCGCTGTTCGACGGGACCGGCTGGGACGCGGCGGCCTGCGCCGAGCGCGGCGCGTCGATCGAACAGATGCCGCGGGTGCAGACCATCGGTGCCGCGGCCGGCCGCCTGCGGCAGACCGGCGCGGTGCTGGCGACCGGCGCCGTCGACGCTCTGTGCGAGCAGATCGTGGCCGGCGCCGACCGCGACGGCGACGTGCTGGTGCTGTGCGGCACCACGCTGATCGTGTGGGCGACCGTCGCGGAGGCGCGGCAGGTGCCCGGCCTGTGGACGATCCCGCACACCGCCGCGGGCAAGAGTCAGATCGGCGGGGCCAGCAATGCCGGCGGGCTGTTCCTGAGTTGGGTGGATCGCGTGCTGGCGCCGGGCGACGCGGACGCCACCGACCCGCGCCGGGTCCCGGTGTGGTCGCCCTACCTCCGGGGGGAGCGCACACCGTTCCACGATCCGGACCGACGGGCCGTACTCGACGCGCTCGACCTGACCCACGACGCGGCCGTGCTGCGCAGGGCCGCCTACGAGGCGTCGGGCTTCGTCGTGTGCCAGCTCATCGAGCTGAGCGGGGCGCCGGTGGCGCGCCTGGTGGTTGCCGGCGGCGGCACCCGGGTCGGGCCCTGGATGCAGGCCGTGGCCGACGCGACCGGCCGCGAGGTGCAGGTCTGCGAGGTCGCCGAGGGCGCCGCGCTGGGAGCGGCGTTTTTGGCCCGGATGGCGGCCGGCCTGGAGACGTCGATCGCCGATGCCGCCCGCTGGGCACGCACCGGTCGCGTCGTCGAGCCCCGGCGCGCGTGGGCAGGCGCCGTCGAGGACCGCTATCAACGGTTCCTCGAGCTGGGAAGCCGCAGATCTGAGGCGCTACCGCCGGCGGCGTTCTAGTCTGGTGCAATGACCGACCAAGACCGTAAAGCCGCCCGGCGAGAGATCGCAGATGCCCTGTTGTGCGCCCTCGAGCGCCGGCACGAGATAGCCGACGTCGTGGTGGAGTCCGAGAACAAGGCGGCCGCGGTCGGGGCGGTCGCCGCGTTGCTGGACACTTCGCGCGCCGCCGCCGAAGCTGTGATGGGCATGTCGTTCGACCAGCTCACCATCGAGTCACGCACGAAGATCCTCGCCGAACTCGAAGACCTCAACAAGCAGCTGAGCTTCACCCTCAAGGAGCGGCCGGCCAGTTCGGGGGAGAACCTCGAGTTGCGGCCGTTCTCGCCGCAGACGGACCGGGACCTCTTCGCCGTGCGGACCGGGGAGATGGGCGCCGGCGACGGCTCCGGCGGACCGGCCGGCAACCTCGACGACGAGATCAACGCGGCGCTGCGGCGGGTCGACGACGAGGAGGCCGCCTGGTTCGTGGCCGAGGAGTCCGGAGAGAAGGTCGGTATGGTGTTCGGCGAATTGGTGCGCGGCGAGGTCGACGTGCGGATCTGGATCCACCCCGAGCACCGCAAGAAGGGCTACGGCACGGCGGTGCTGCGCAAGTCGCGTTCGGAGATGGCGTGGTGCTTCCCCGCCGTGCCGATGGTCGTCCGGGCGCCGGCCGCCAAGCCTGCCGGGGCCACGTAGGCCATTGAGTCGTTGATTGTGAGCCGGGTCGGTGTCGCGAATGCGCACCACGCCGCAGCGCCAAGCAGCTCAGGCGTCCGTATGCGACCATCGCCGTCTTCGTCGTCGTCCGACCACGCCCGCGGTGCGTCGCTCATTTCACCGCGCCCCCGCACCCGCCGGGAGGCGCCGGCTGCGGAACCGGCCCGTCGTCGGGGTCGACCACGCACGACATCCCCAGATCGGCGGGCTCGCTCTGGCCCGGCAGCATGATCGGCAGCGAGTAGGCGCCCCCGGCCATCAGCTTGTGCCAGTAGGATCCGTCCGGGTAATGCTCCCCGTCGCAGTAACCGCCCATCAGCACATTGCCGAGACCACCGCCCGGGCAGTAGCCACGCAGGGGGTCGGGCATGTGCGGGTCCGGGGCGGCGTGCGCAGGCGACGCGAAGGTGGAGGCGGTGCCTGCAGCGACGGCCAGTGTGGCCAGGACGGCGACAAGTCGATACATGATCGACCACCTTTCAGGCTGACTTGTTCAGCAAACGCCCGGATTGCAGCCGGCGCAAGTGAC
>NZ_JBYCLC010000095.1:0-7511 GCF_057473685.1 Mycobacterium sp. TH-M116
CCGCCGACGGGCACAAGACCGTCATCGACACGTTGGTGCTGGCCACCGGTTTCGACCTCTGGGACGCCAATTTCCCGGCGTTCGAGGTGATCGGGCGCAAAGAGCGCAACCTCGGAAAATGGTGGCGCGACGCCGGGTTTCAGTCCTACCAGGGCGTGTCCATTCCCTATTTCCCCAACCTGTTGAGCCTGGCCAGTCCGTTCGCGTTTTCCAGCCTGTCGTTCTTCAACACCATGGAATACCAGATGCGACACATGGACCGACTCTTCGGTGAGCTCCGGCGCCGGGACGCCACCGAGTTCGAGGTGACCGAAGAAGCACTGGCGCGGTTCATGGACCGGATGACCGGCCTCCTCGACAAGACGGTCTTCCACGCGGGCGACTGCGCCAACGCGCGCTCCTACTACTTCGACCCCAACGGCAGGGCGTCGCTGCTGAGGCCCACGTCGGTGCTCAACGCGACGCGGGAGGCTTCGCGCTTCCCGCTCAGCGATTACACGATCCGCTGAACCGAAAGAGAGAAATCCGGCGCAGGCGCGTTGTGGATGCATGACCGGCACCCGACTGCGAGTAGGGTGCCCGCCAGGGTATCGCGCAAAAGTGCCGGTCCGGTCGGGAGGCCATGATGTCGGAGAGTGGGCCGGTGACCACGCTCGAGCGGTGCAATTTCGACTCCAATCTTGACTCGCATCTCACGCAGATCCCGGAGCCTGGCGTCCCGCTGACCATGGAGACGGCAGAGTTCACCCGGTTCAATATTTCACGCCGACCAGCGTGTTTCGGAGGCACACGGCCCGGTCGGTATGGTTGCATCGAACATCACCCAGGAGAACAAAACCACCATGGCTGAGCACCCGACGAGCCCGACGAAGGCGCGTACGCGCTTCGCAGACATCCAGGCCCACTACGACGTCTCCGACGACTTCTTCGCGCTGTTCCAGGATGCGACCCGGACGTACAGTTGCGCGTATTTCGAGCGCGATGACATGAGCCTGGAAGAGGCCCAGTACGCCAAGATCGATCTGAACCTGGACAAGTTGGACCTCAAGCCGGGCATGACGCTGCTCGACATCGGCTGCGGGTGGGGCGCCACGATGAAGCGTGCCGTCGAGCGATACGACGTCAACGTGATCGGACTGACGCTGTCGAAGAACCAGTACGCCCGCTGCGAAGAGGCGGTCGGCGCGATCGACACCAACCGCTCCCGCCAGGTGCGGCTGCACGGCTGGGAGGATTTCACCGAGCCGGTGGACCGGATCGTGTCGATCGAGGCATTCGAGCACTTCGGGCACGAGAACTACGACGACTTCTTCAAGCGGTGCTTCGACATCATGCCTGACGACGGCCGGATGACCGTCCAGAGCAGTGTCAGCTACCACCCCTATGACATGGCGGCCCGCGGCAAAAGGCTGACATTCGAGACGATGCGGTTCATCAAGTTCATTGTCACCGAGATCTTCCCCGGCGGCCGTCTGCCGTCCACCGAGATGATGGTCGAGCACGGCGAAAAGGCGGGTTTCGTTGTACCCGAACCGCTTTCACTACGCCCGCACTACGTCAAGACGCTGCACATCTGGGGCGACACGCTCGAGTCCAACCGGGACAAGGCCATCGAAGCCACCTCCGAAGAGGTCTATGACCGCTACATCAAGTACCTGCGCGGCTGCGAGCACTACTTCAACGACGAGATGCTGGACTGCAGCCTGGTGACCTATCTCAAGCCGGGCGCCACCGCTTAGGTATGGCGGTCAACGGCGAGTTCGCCGAGTAGACACAGAATCGCATCGCCGCAGCGATATCCGTGCGATTCTGCGTCTGCTCGCGAGAATGGCTTACGCCTCGGCGAAGTTACGGGTGATCGACGGGTCGACGGGGATGCCCGGGCCGGTCGTCGTCGAGACGGTGATCTTCTTCAGATACCGGCCTTTCGATGCGGACGGCTTGAGCCGCAGTACCTCGTCGAGCGCCGCGCCGTAGTTCTCGGCGAGACTCTTCTCGTCGAACGACGCCTTGCCGATCACGAAGTGCAGGTTGGCCTGCTTGTCCACGCGGAAGTTGATCTTGCCGCCCTTGATGTCGGCCACCGCCTTGGCGACGTCCGCGGTGACGGTGCCCGTCTTGGGGTTCGGCATCAGGCCGCGCGGACCCAGCACCCGGGCGATGCGGCCGACCTTGGCCATCTGGTCTGGAGTCGCGATCGCGGCGTCGAACTCCAGCCAGCCGCCCTGGATCTTCTCGATCAGGTCATCGCTGCCGACGACGTCGGCCCCGGCGGCCTGCGCCTGTTCGGCTTTCTCACCGACCGCGAACACCACGACCCGAGCGGTCTTTCCGGTGCCGTGCGGCAGGTTGACTGTCCCGCGGACCATCTGGTCGGCCTTGCGGGGATCGACCCCGAGCCGGATCGCGACCTCGACGGTCGCGTCCTGCTTGCTCGAGGACGTCTCCTTGGCGAGTTGGGCCGCCTCCAGCGGGCTGTACAGGTGGTCGCGGTCCACCTTCTCCGCGGCGGCGCGATATGCCTTGCTGTTCTTGCTCATCAGATATCCAATCTCGTGGTTGGTTGTGGTTCTCAAGCGGGCCGAAGCTGGCCCTCCCACGCGGTCGTGACGGTTATTCGACGGTGATGCCCATCGACCGGGCCGTCCCGGCGATGATCTTGGCGGCGGCATCGATGTCGTTGGCGTTGAGGTCGGACTTCTTGGTCTCGGCGATCTCGCGGACCTGGTCCCAACTGACCTTGGCGACCTTGGTCTTGTGCGGCTCCGCCGAGCCCTTGCCCACACCGGCGGCCTTGAGCAGCAGCTTGGCGGCGGGCGGCGTCTTGAGCGCGAAGGTGAAGCTACGGTCCTCGTAGACGGTGATCTCCACCGGGATGACCTGCCCACGCTGATTCTCCGTGGCCGCGTTGTAGGCCTTGCAGAACTCCATGATGTTGACGCCGTGCTGGCCGAGCGCCGGCCCTACCGGCGGGGCCGGGTTGGCCTGCCCGGCCTGGATCTGCAGCTTGATCAGCCCGGCGACTCTCTTCTTCGGGGCCATGGGATATGGGTGTTCCTTCCTGGGTTTGTGCAGCCGGTGCGCCGGCTAGATCTTGGAGACTTGGCCGAACGTCAATTCCACCGGCGTTTCACGGCCGAATATCGACACCAGCACCTTGAGTTTGTGTTGTTCGGCGTTGACCTCGTTGATCGTGGCCGGCAACGTGGCAAACGGACCGTCCATGACCGTCACCGATTCGCCCACCTCGTAGTCGACCTCGATGGCCGGACGTTCCAGACCACCCGTCTCGGCAACGGCGGCAGCGCTGCCCGCACCCTTGGCGGGTTTTTTCGCTGCCCCGCGCGGCAACAGGAACTTGACGACGTCGTCGAGGGTGAGAGCCGAGGGCCGCGACGTGGCGCCGACGAATCCCGTCACCCCCGGGGTGTTGCGCACCGCGGCCCACGAATCGTCGGTCAGATCCATGCGCACCAGGATGTAGCCGGGCAGCACCTTGCGGTTGACCTGCTTGCGCTGGCCGTTCTTGATCTCGGTGACCTCTTCGGTGGGAACCTCCACCTGGAAGATGTAGTCGCCGACGTCAAGGTTCTGCACCCGGGTTTCCAGGTTGGCCTTGACCTTGTTCTCGTATCCGGCATAGGAGTGGATGACGTACCACTCACCGGGCTTGCTACGCAGCTCGGCCTTGAGCGCGGCGGCCGGGTCGAGTTCGTCGGCCGGCTCCGGCTCAGCCTCGGGCGCGGCGGCCTCGGGGGCGTCGGAGGGGTCGGTGGATTCAGCTTCCTCCAGAGCCTGGGGAACCTCGGCGCTCTCTTCGCGCTCTTCCACGTCGACCGCTTCACCCGCGGACGTGTCACCGTCGAAGCTACTCACGGTTTTCAGTCCTTCCTGTCAGTCTCGAAAGTTCAGCCGAACACCAGCAGCACGAGCTTGGTCAGGCCGAAGTCCGCGAGCCCTACCAGCGCCACCATGAAAGCGAGAAACGCCAGCACCACCGAGGTATAGGTCAGCATCTGCTTGCGGTTAGGCCAGATCACCTTCCGCATCTCCGCAACGACCTGCTTGAGGTAGTTGTAGACGAACACGAAAGGGTTGGCAGAAATGCCGGCTTTCGTCGCCTTCCGCGCTTTGCCGGCCTTGTCCTTGGGGCTCTTCTTGCCCTTGTCCTTGCCCGCCTTGTCCTTGCCCGGCTTGGGCTCGGTCGGCGACTCGTCGTGGGCAGGGGCTCCCGCGTCGCCCGCGTCTTCCGTCCGCCGCCGGGACCGCTTACCTGTCGGCCGTGGCGGGCGCGCCGCGGGCTGGGTGGCCACCGCCGTCCGGCCACCGCTCCCCCCGGTTTCGCCGCCGTCGCGTGCGGCGTCGTCGGCAACGTCCTTCTCGTCGCTCACCGCATGCTCCTTTGTCCGATAGCTGATCCGCGGGCCGTCTCGTTGTGATGGTGCGCACTTCCAGTGTCCACCATGGCACCCTACCTACGGTCCGGGTCCTCCTCAGGCCGTCCCGGCCTGCCTCGTCGCCGGACGTTCGCCGTCAGCAGGGGCGACAGGACTTGAACCTGCAACCTGCGGTTTTGGAGACCGCTGCTCTGCCAGTTGAGCTACGCCCCTTCGCGGTTGGCAGGACAGATCCGCCTTCGGCCCCGTCCAACCCTGTCTGTCGGGGCTTGCACGGCGCGCGCTTCCGCTCGTCCAATTCCTGGGAGGCGCGCTGATGCTGGGAAAACCCCGAGGTCCGAGTGTACATCGGCGTAGGAGTCAGTTACTAATCACGCAGTTCTGACGACCTGTCCGGATTCGGCGTCCCATCTCAGCTGGATCGAATTGTCACCCTCGTGCCCCATGAGGGTGGTGTAGGACTCCAGGACCACCTCGCCATCCTCGTTGGTGCAGGTGTTCTTCGTGACGACGATGTCGGCGCCGAAGCGCTCGTCCACCGAATGGACGTCCATCCTGGCGAAGAGCTTGTCCCCGACACGCACCGGCTTGAGGTAGACGAACCTCTGATCCACCTGGACGATCTGCATGGTTGCCATGCCCACGTCGACGTTGCGGAAGAAGTCGTCCTGGACGAGCTTGCCGAAGATCGACACGAACGTCAGCGGTGCCAGGATGTTGTCGTAGCCCAGCTCGGCCGCCTCCTCCTCGTGGAAACTGGCCGGATCGGTGCACTTGACCGCGCGCGCGAAGCTGCGGACCTGTTCGCGGCCCACGATGAAGTGGTCCGGGTAGCGCCACACCATGCCGCGGATGTCGACCTTGAGTGCCATCAGCTACGCCAGTCTGGCCGACGCGGTGGCCCGGCCGAAGATCTTCTTGCCCCCGGTGGTGGCCGTGAGGGCGATGGTCACCGACTTGGTCTCGGGGTCGACCGACTTGACCTTCCCACTGAACACGAGTTCGGCGCCCTTGCCGTCGTTGGGCACCGGCACGACGGCGGTGAACCGCACGTTGTACTCGGTGACCGCACCGGGGTCGCCGACCCAGGAGGTGACATACCCCCCGCCGATGCCCATGGTCAGCATTCCGTGCGCGATGACGGTGTCCAACCCCACGACCTTGGCGATTTCGTCGTCCCAGTGGATCGGGTTCAAGTCACCGGACACCCCCGCATAGTTCACCAGATCCTGGCGCGTCAGCGCGTAGGTCTTCTCGGGGAGCTGATCGCCCACTTTTACCGTGCTGAACTCACGCAGTGGCATCAGAAAATCCCTCTTCTCCGTTTTCGTTGGCACGGCCCGCCAGGGTCGTGTAAGTCTCCTGGACCATATCGCCGTGGTCGTCGGTGATGACGGTCCTGGTCACGATGATCTGAGTGCCGTGGGCCTCGCGCACCGAATCCACGTAGACGTCGCAATAGAGCCGGTCGCCCACCACGATCGGCTTGACGAATGTGAGAACCTGGTCGACCTGCACGATCTGCTGGTCGTTGACCGCGATGTCGGCGTGGTCGAAGAATGCCGACTGCGCCCGATAGCCGAACACGCTGATGAACGACAGCGGCGCTGTCAGACCGGAATATCCGAGCTCGGCTGCGGCTTTTTCCTCGAAGAACGATGCGTCATCGTTGTGCACGGCGATCGCGTACTCGCGAATTTTCTCGCGTTCCACCTCGTAATGGTCGGGATAGCGGTAGTGCATCCCGACGATGGCCATCAAAGACACGGCTGTAAAACCTACCTGGTCATCTGGACAACCACTCGCACCGTCAGCGCTAGCGCGTCTCGCGATGCGCCTGGTGCTTGCCGCAATTCGGACAGAACTTCTTCAGATCCAACCTGTCGGGGTCATTACGGCGGTTCTTCTTGGTGATGTAGTTGCGGTGCTTGCACACCTCACACGCCATGGTGATCTTGGGCCGTACATCGGTGCTGGAAGCCATGTCTCATTCTCTCTCACACTTGGTGTTCTGTAGCGATGGCCGGACTCGAACCGGCGACCTAACGATTATGAGTCGTTCGCTCTAACCGACTGAGCTACATCGCCTCTGCACGCCGCCAGCCTGCCCGGCGTCCGCCGAGCCCCCTAACGGAATCGAACCGTTGACCTTTTCCTTACCATGGAAACGCTCTACCGACTGAGCTAAGGGGGCCGTTCGCCCGATTCGACCGGTGGTGTCGCGGGCCTAAAAGAGGGTACAACCCGGCTCGCGACCTCACCAAACCACGTGTGCAATCCACTGCCGCGCCGCGAGATCCTGCCGATGAGGCAAGGACCGGCCCGCCGCCAGGATCACCCCCGATCCTCGTTGCGGCGGGGTTGCCATGCGCTGAGGTCGCTGAACTCGTCGTACTCGTCGTCGGGTCGGTCTCGCTCCCCGCCGGCACCCTCGCTGAGCAGGGTACGCAGCGCGAGGTGGACGGCTTCGCGCGTGCCGGCCAGGCCGTACCGACGAATCGCCTCGTCGACCAGATCGGTGTCGATCACGATCTCGACCTTCTTGTGCATGCGCCAACGGTACCCACTCCACACCAGCGCAATCTACGTCTGAGGCGCGTCCGCGCGGCCGGTGCTGCCGCACGTCTGGGGTCGGCGCATTTCGGCGAGCCCTACTCTGATGGGGTGCCACAAGATCGTCTTTACTTTCGTCAACTACTCTCCGGTCGCGATTTCGCCGCCGGGGATGTGGTCGCGACGCAAATGCGCAATTTCGCCTATCTGATCGGCGACCGCGAAACCGGTGACTGCGTGGTGGTCGACCCGGCCTACGCCGCCGGCGACCTGGCCGACGCCCTGGAAGCCGACGGCATGCACCTGTCCGGGGTCCTGGTCACCCACCATCACCCCGACCACGTGGGCGGGGAGATGATGGGCTTCGAACTGAAGGGACTGGCCGAACTGCTGGATCGGACAGCCGTCCGGGTGCACGTGAACACCCACGAGGCACCCTGGGTTGCCCGCGTCACCGGGATCGCCATGAGCGAGTTGACCACCCACGAGAACCACGACAAGGTCACCGTCGGGGATATCGAGATCGAGTTGCTGCACACCCCGGGACACACGCCGGGCAGC
>NZ_JBYCLC010000096.1:0-2829 GCF_057473685.1 Mycobacterium sp. TH-M116
ACTTGACGGATTTTAAGTCCGCTGCCTCTGCCAATTGGGCTATGGGGGCCCGGCGGCGAATGTAGCGTGCGCGAGCGGGACCGGGGGCATCGCATCCCCTCAAGGCCGGACCGCGCCTGAAGATGCGACCCTGCCGCGCTTCGAGTATCTTCCCGCCGCCGAGCCGCGTACGTCCCGCACTGCCGCTCTGGCCACATGACAGCGCTATGTCGCTCGACGGCGACTTGTTAAAACTGCCCGCGCCAGCGTTAAAAAAGCGTAAACGGCTGCCAGCTCGATCTTTTCGGTCGCGACTGTGGAGACGTGGGTCGCTAGCCTTACGCCAATGCACAGCAGCCGTCGGGCAAACACCCAGGGTCGATCGACCGCATTGGGCCGACGGTTTTGACACGACGGAGGAATGGATGTCAATTCTGAAAACACTGCCCGCAGAATTGTCCGCGGCGGCGGCGCAGCTGGAGGCCATCGTCAGTTCACTGAGCGCGCAGCACGCCGGCGCCGCGGCGGCGACCACGGCCATCGCTCCGGCAGCCGCTGACCCGGTGTCGTTACAGCAGGCGGCAATCTTCTCGGCGTACGGCACTCAGTACCAGGCGACGGCGACGCAAGCTCAGACCGAACAGCAGCAGTATGTGAACACGCTGAATCAGACTTCCGGTACCTACGCAGCCGCCGAGGCCACCAACTCGGCCCAACAGTCCCTGGACCCAGTTTCATTGATCAACCAGGCCTACAACTTCCTGAGCAGCAGCAACGGGCTCTTCAGCCCCTCCAGTGGTGGAACCAGCATCGCCATGGATGAGATGGGCAACTGGGCCTCGGCCTACTCGGACACCATCGGGATGGGCGGCGGCGGTCTTCTGTCGGCGATATCGGCTCCCGAAGAGGCCGGCGCCGACCTGGGCGGCCTCGGCGGCCTTGCCGGCGCAGCGGACCTCGCGGGCACGACGACGCCGGCCGTCGGCTCCGGCATCGCCGGCATGGGTGCGATGCCGATGGCCAGCGTGGGTTCGGCGACCATGGTCGGCAAGTTGTCGGTGCCGCCCAGCTGGGGCGGCACAGTCACTACCGTGTCGAGTACCAGCCTGATGGACCCGATGGCCCTGCCGAGCGCGGGCTGGACTACCGCCGCGCCCCAGGCCGGCACCGGGACCTTCGTGCCGGGCATGCCCGGCATGGGCGCGGCTGCGCGCAACGGCGCCGGGTTCGGTGCGCCGCGCTACGGCGTCAAGCCCCTCGTCATGCCCAAGCCGACGACAGTCTGAGCGGCGCACCCGCGCTACACAAACAGTCACCAAGAATCCGAATTCAGCTCACTAGAGGAACAGGACAGAACAGACATGGTCATGGATTTTGGAGCGATACCCCCGGACGTCACGTCGGCGCTCATGTATTCGGGAGCGGGCTCCGGACCGCTCATGGCCGCGGCCGCCTCGTGGTCCAACCTGGCTGCGGAGCTGAGTACCGCGGCGTCCCAATGGGAGTCGATCGTCACGACGCTGAGCACCGAGCACTGGACGGGTGTGGGGTCGACGGCGGCGGTCACCTCAGCCGAATCCGTCGTGACCTGGCTGACCACTGCGACGGCGGCGGCCGAACATGCGGGCGCCCAGGCGACGGCGTCGGCGGCCGCTTTCGAAGCGGCGTTCTCCGCGACGGTGCCCCCGCCGGTGATCGCCGCCAACCGTGCTCAGCTGGCGGCGCTGGTCGCGACCAATTTCCTGGGCGTCAACACGGCGGCGATCATGGCCACCGAGGCCCAGTACGCCGAGATGTGGGTCCAGGACGCCACCACCATGTACACCTACCAGGCCGCCTCAACGGCGGCCGGCGCGCTTGCGCCACTCACGCCGCAGACGCCGACCGCCAACCCGGGCGCGGCGGGCATCCAAGCCGCGGCCACAGCCCAGAGCGCGGCGGCAGCGCCCGCGCAGGGGGGCATCGGTTCTGCCATCTCGGGACTGCAGACCGGCTTCTCCGGGTTGGAGAGCTCACTGAATTCGGTTCTGACGCTCGACGGCCAGATCCCGTCGATTGCCGATTTTGCCGGGATCCCGGTCGTCCAGAATGTCATCTACAACATCGGTGTCACCGCGGCGTGGAACGTCGCCATGATCACCGCGACCTTCCCGCTTCTCGGCCACTTCCTTGCCGGTGCTCCCTTAGGTGTCACCCCGTTCGTCGACGACGTCACACCTCTCGGCGCCGGTTTGGGTATAGGAACGTCTCTCGTGGGGTCGACCACGCCGATGGGCCTGGGCGGCGCGGTGTCGGCAGGTCTCGGCGAGGCATCTGCCGTCGGCGGTCTGTCGGTGCCGGCCGGCTGGTCGGCGGCCGCTCCGGCCACGTTGGCCTCCGCGACCGCTCCGGTGGAGGGTTCGGGCTGGACCGTGGCTTCTGAGGCGGCCGAGCCGGTCACGGCGATGCCCGGAATGCCGGGCATGGCGGGCGCGGCCAAGGGCGCCGGCGCCTACGGGGCCGGCCCCCGCTACGGCTTCAAGCCGATCGTCATGCCCAAGCAGGTGGTGGTCTGAGATCGCACGTCTGAGCTCGCGCAAAGCCGAGTTCGGAAAATGGTGGGACATGTCATCGAATTGAGGCAAGCTGTCAACGGGCAGGTCGTAGTCTGTCCGGGATGCGGTCGTCCCCGCATCGACGACGGCTGAGCAAGACTTCAGCCGCACCGCGGCTCGAAAGACAAGAAAGATCAAGAAAGACAAGGAGACAGGAACATGGCTACACGTTTTTTGACTGATCCGCATGAGATGCGGGCGATGGCGGGTCGTTTCGAGACCCATGCGCAGACGGTGGAGGATGAGGCCCGCAAGA
>NZ_JBYCLC010000097.1:0-5819 GCF_057473685.1 Mycobacterium sp. TH-M116
CGCCAGCGTCGCGAACTGCTCCCCGTCCAGCGACGCCCCACCGACCAGGCCGCCGTCGATGTCGTCCCGGGCGACGAGTTCGCCGACGTTCTTGGCGCTCACCGAGCCGCCGTAGAGGACCCGGACGCCTGCGGCGATCTGCGGCGACGCCAGGGAGCTCAGCTCCGCGCGGATCGCGGCGCACACTTCCTGTGCGTCGGCGGCGCTGGCCACCCGACCGGTGCCGATCGCCCACACCGGCTCGTAGGCGATGACGACCTTGCCGATCTGCTCGGCCGACAGCCCGGCCAGCGAACCGCGCAGTTGCTCGACGTTGTGGGCGACGTGGTTTCCCGCCTCGCGGACCTCGAGGTGCTCGCCGATACACACGATCGGGGTCAGCTCGTGTTTGAGCGCCGCGGCGGTCTTGGCGGCCACCAGCGCGTCGTCCTCGTGGTGGTAGGTGCGCCGCTCGGAATGCCCGACGACGACGAAGGTGCAGCCCAGCTTGGCCAGGAAGGCGCCGCTCACCTCTCCGGTGTAGGCGCCCGCTTCGTGCGGGGACAGGTCCTGGGCCCCGTAGGTCAGCCGCAGCTTGTCGCCGTCGACCAGGGTCTGCACGCTGCGCAGGTCGGTGAACGGCGGGATGACCGTGACGTCGACCTTGTCGTAGTACTTGTCCGGCAGCGCGAACGCGATCTTTTGGACCAGCGCGATGGCCTCGAAGTGGTTGAGGTTCATCTTCCAGTTGCCCGCGATCAGTGGCTTGCGGCTCATGCTTCTGCTGCTCCCTCGGTTTCGCCGGGCTGGGGCCTGCCCAGCACCTCGATGCCCGGCAACGTCTTGCCCTCCAGGTATTCCAGCGAGGCGCCGCCGCCGGTGGAGATGTGCGAGAAGTCATCCTCCGGGATGCCCAGGGCGCGCACCGCGGCCGCGGAGTCGCCGCCACCGACGACGCTGAACGCACCCTTGGCGGTCGCCGCCGCGATCGCCTCGGCGACGCCCCTGGTGCCCGCGGCGAACGCCGGGAACTCGAACACGCCCATCGGGCCGTTCCAGAAGACGGTGCCGGCGTTGGACAGCAACGTCGCGAACCGTTTGACCGAGCCCGGCCCGATGTCCAGCCCCATCGCGTCGTCTCCGATGGCGTCGGCGGCAACGGTCCGCGGGGTTGCCTCGGCGCCGAATTTCTCGCCCACCACAATGTCCACCGGCAGCCGCAGCACGTCGACGTAGGTCTCCAGCAGCCGGCGACAGGTGTCCACCATGTCGGTCTCCAGCATGGATTTTCCTACCGAAAATCCTTGTGCAGCCAGGAAAGTGAAACACATGCCGCCGCCGATGACGATGCTGTCGGCCTTGGTGGCCAGCGACTCGATGACACCGAGCTTGTCGGACACCTTGGACCCGCCGAGCACCACGGCGTAGGGCCGGGCGGTGGACGTGGTCAACTGCTCCAGCACCCGGATCTCCTCGGCCACCAGCGTGCCGGCGTAGTGCGGCAGCAAGGCGGCCACGTCGTACACCGACGCCTGCTTGCGGTGCACCACCCCGAAGCCGTCGGAGACGAAAGCCCCTGTCGGCCCGACCAGTTCGGCGAGCGCCCGGGCCAGCGCGAGGCGCTCGCCGTCGTCCTTGCTGGTTTCGCGCGGGTCGAAGCGGACGTTCTCCAGCAGCAGGACGTCGCCGTCGGTGAGGCCTTCGGCGCGGGCCAGCGCGTCGGCGCCGACGACATCGGCGGCCAGCTGCACGTGCCGGCCCAGCTGCTCCCCCAGCGCCGCGGCGACCGGCGCCAGCGACAGCTTCGGGTCCGGAACGCCCTTGGGCCGGCCCAGGTGCGCGGTGACCACCACCTTGGCGCCGGCGTCGAGCAGCGCCTGCAGCGTCGGCACCGACGCGGTGACGCGGCCGGGGTCGGTGATCGAGCCACCGTCGTCGAGCGGCACGTTCAGATCCGAGCGCACCAGCACGCCGCGACCCGAAACTCCCTCGGCAAGAAGGTCTTTCAGAGCATGGACGGTCACGGGTCTACAGCGACCTGCCGACCAGGGCGATCAGGTCGATGAGGCGGTTGGAGTAGCCCCACTCGTTGTCGTACCACGACACCACCTTGGCCTGGTTGTCGATCACCTTGGTCAACCCGGAGTCGAAGATCGAGCTGTGCGGGTCGGTGACGATGTCGCTGGAGACGATGGGCGCGTCGTAGTACTTCAGGATGCCCTTGAGCCTGCCGTCTGCGGCGGCTTTGAACGCCGCGTTGATTTCCTCGGCGCCGGCCGGCTTGGACAGCTCGGCGGTCAGGTCGGTCACCGAGCCCGTCGGGATCGGCACCCGCAGCGCGTAGCCGTCCAGCTTGCCCTTCAGTTCGGGCATCACCAGGCCGATGGCCTTGGCCGCGCCGGTGGACGTCGGCACGATGTTCAGCGCGGCGGCGCGGGCCCGGCGCAGGTCCTTGTGCGGCCCGTCCTGCAGGTTCTGGTCCTGGGTGTAGGCGTGGATCGTGGTCATCAGTCCGCGGACGATGCCGAACTCGTCGTTGAGCACCTTGGCCAGCGGCGCAAGGCAGTTCGTGGTGCACGACGCGTTGGAGATGATGTTCTGGCTGCCGTCGTACTTGTCGTCGTTGACGCCGAGCACGATCGTGATGTCGGGGTCGGTGGCGGGCGCGGAGATGATGACCTTCTTCGCGCCGGCGTCCAGGTGACCCTTCGCCTTGGCCGCGTTGGTGAACAGACCGGTGGATTCGACGACGACGTCGACGCCGAGATCGCTCCACGGCAGCGCGGCCGGGCCCTCCCGGACCTCGAGCGCCTTGATCCTGCGGTCGCCCACGACGATGGTGTCCTCGCCCTCGAGGCCGACCTCGTAGGGCAGCCGGCCCAGGATCGAGTCGAACTTGAGCAGGTGCGCCAGCGTGTGGTTGTCGGTGATGTCGTTGACGGCGACCACTTCCATGTCCGACCCCGAACTGGTCGCGCCCGAACTGTCCAGGCCCTGCGCCTGCTGCGCCAGCAAAGCCCGGTAGAAGTTGCGCCCGATTCGACCGAAGCCGTTGATGCCTACTCGGACCGTCACAATTCTCTCCCTGTCTGCCTATGTCCGCTGATGAGCGCTGTGCGGTCAGCCTAGAACAGCGACACGCGCCGCCGCCCCGCCGGTAGAAGTGCCCGAGCGCCGCCGCGGTCGGTCGCGACGCGGGCACAGCGCCCCTCGCGGCCCGAAAAACACCGCGTGATCCTTTCCGAATTTGCCTCCGCAGGGACAACGACGCAGCCTCATACCAGTTTTCACAATGCCCGCGATAAACGAATGACGACCTTTCTGCATCGGTTTCATACAGGTCGTCGTCGGCTACCGGAAAATTGCGGGCGAGCGGGCCAGGATTCGCCCGCGACGGATCGGAGTTGACTCGGCCGCGGGGACCGCCCGGTACCGCCCACCGGCTCGCACCACTCTTTTCCGCTGTGCCAGCAGGCTTTCAGTCGGCCGGCACCGGCAACGTCACCATTTGGAAACGGCGCGGTGCGGCGCGGGACGTGTCGCGTGTCTGCTGCAGATAATCATGTCGGTCGGCGAGCCACCTCTGGGGTACGAATAATGCGGTTCTGCTGCACCACTTGATTGCGAAATACTGAGCGCTCACAAAAGGAGTTGACGTTGATGACGGTCTTTGATCGATTCAACATCAAAGTAGTTGCCGGTGCGGGATTGTGCGGTGCTGCTCTGGCGTTGAGCCCGGAAGCGGCAGCCGCCCCGCTGAAAACCGGCGGCTACGCGTGCGTCCAGGATCAGGCCGGTGATGCCGCCGCGGCGGCCGGGGACGGCGCGCCCGTCGCCGCAGGCGCAGGTGCGACCGGCGCGGCGGCGGGGGGAAACGTGTGCGCGCCCAGCGCTCCGCTCACCGACATGGCCGGCGTTCCGGTGATCGCGCCCGGGCCGGTGGTTCCGGTGGGCGCCCCGCTGATCGCGCTCGGGCCGCCGATACCGCCGGTGCCGCTGGGTGCCCCGCTACCGCCGCTGCCGGTGGTGCCGGCCGGTGCCCCGCTGATCGCGCTCGGGCCGGTGCTGGCCGGTGCTCCCGTGGACGGCGTGGCGGCCGCCCCGATCATCGACATGGCCGGAGCCAAGGATGCGCCGACCGGTCCGGCGCCGACCGGCGGCCCGGTTCCCGGTCAGCCTGCCCAGCCCGGTCCTTCCGGCGGCTGAGGCCGATCCGCCTCCGACACACGCACAACGGACCCGCTGGTCGAACGACCAGCGGGTCCGTTGTGTGCGGCTGGACGCCGACGAGTTCGGGTGCTGCTATTCCCGCACGATCACGGGGTCGCCGACGTTGACCGTGTTGTAGTACCACTCCGCGTCGGCCGGGCTGAGGCTGATGCAGCCGTGGCTGACATTCTCGAGCCCGAGGGAGTCGATGGCCCACGGGGCCGAATGCACGAAAAGACCGCGGCTGGTGATACGGACGGCGTAGTCCACCGGGATGCGGTAACCGTCGGGATCGTCGACGGGGATACCGACGCTGCTCGAGTCCATCAGTATCGAGCGTTGCTTGGACAGCACGGTGTAGGAGCCGGTGGGCGTCGAAAACTCCGGCCTACCCATCGACGCCGGCAGCACGCCGTCTTGCCCCCAGTGGGGCCGGTGGTGCGGCGCCGGCAGCGGAGGCGGCGGTTCGGCCTCGGCGCCGTCGATACTCACGGTGAAGGTGTGGTCCGAGATGCTCGCGACGCCCACGACTGCGGGACCGGTTTTGAAGTCCAGGGAAATGCCGTGCCGCCCGCCCACGGACAGGGCCACCGCGCTGTGCGCCGGCCAGTAGCGGCTGGGAACCCACTGCACGACGTTGTTGTCGAGCCATTCGAACCTGCCGGTCCGCGCGGGCGACGAGGTGACGTCGACGGCGCGCTCGGCCGCGTGGCGGGCGGCTGGATTGATGACGGGCGCCCGGAACGTCACCACGACGGGGTGCGCGACACCCACCGTCTCGCCCCGCGTCGGCAGAATCGACGCGATCGCGAACCGGTCCGGCTGGCTGGCCGCCGCCAGGCTGACGCCGGCCGGCCCCGCAAGCACACTCGCAGCGACCCCGATGACGGTGAAAAAACCCCGAAAAACCGCCCGCATGGCTCCAATTCCCTGATAAATGACATGGTTGTAGTTGTAAGAGTGATGGTAGGGGTGCGGTCAGGCGTGCAGCGCGAGGGCGCGTGAGCGATTCGATCAAGCCTGTGTCACGTTTCAGCTGCGACGCGTGACTCGGCGCCGCCTGCGCACCCAGCGCAACGCCGCGGCGGCGGCGTGGTAGCCACACAATCCGTGGACACCGGCGCCAGGCGGCGTGGACTGCGAACACAGATACACCCCCGGTACGCCGGTCGCATAGGGGTTGACCGCGATCCGCGGGCGGAACAGGACCTGCAGCCCGTCGTTGGCGCCGCCGATGATGTCCCCGCCGACGAAGTTCGGGTTGTAGGCCGCCAGGTCGGCGGTGCCCTTGCTGACGGTGGCGACGACGCGGTCGCGAAATCCCGGGGCGAAGCGCTCGATCTGGCCGACCACGGCGGCGGTGGCGTCACCGGTGTAGCCGAAGGGCACGTGGGCGTAGGCCCACACCGGGTTGAGGTTGCCTGCCGAGCGGGTTGGGTCGGCCAGGTACTGCTGCCCGAGGAGCACGAACGGCCGCCGCGGCATGATGCCCTGCGCACGTTCACGTTCGGTGTCGGCGATCTCGGCGAACGAGCCGCCGAGGTGGACGGTGCCGGCGCGCCCGCAGTCGGGGTTGGCCCAGGGAATGTCGCCCTCGACGACGAAGTCGACCTTGAACGCCGAGGAGCCCT
>NZ_JBYCLC010000098.1:0-7750 GCF_057473685.1 Mycobacterium sp. TH-M116
GACGGGGCCTATCACCGGGTCGGCGCCCTCGTCGATGACCGGGTACGGACCGAAGAACCGCTCGCGCTGGGCTTTGGTCTTGACGAGCTGACCCAGCCCTGAGTTCGAGCGTGCCTAAAAGGCTGCATGGCGTGGCCGCGACGTATTCGGGCGCTGCGACAGCGGCCGCGGCGGGCTGGGCCGTCACCACGGCGTCGGACGCATAGCAACCCGTGGTCGACGGCACCCCGGCGCCCGGCCCGTGGCATTCGGGTAGTGGCGGCCTTCGATCAGGAATCTCGGCCGCCCGTCGGTGCTCGGCCTGACGTTGATCAGCGGATTATCGGACGCTGCGGTGGCGCACATCGATGCGTCCGCGAAGGCGCGCGGATTATCGCGGCAGGAGTATCTGCGGCGACGGTTCGAGACGGAGCGCTCAGAGGGGCAACCTCAAGGCAAGCTCACGCTCGAGGACATGCGTCGCGCCGCGGCCGCAGCAGCGGACCTCGATGACCCAGAGGTGATGGCGGGCGCGTGGCGATGACCACGTGGCTTATCGACAAGTCGGCCTACACCCGCATATCAGGCTCACCCGACGCCGAACTCTGGATCGACCGGATAGAACGCGGTCTCCTGCGAATGAGCACCGTCACCCGACTGGAGATCGGCTATTCCTTTCGCACCGCGGCACAAGCGCGTCTCGAGATCATCTCCCCGCCGCTGTCGCTAATGCCGGTGGAGCATTTAACGCCGGCCGCAGAAGATCGCGCCGTCGAGTTGCAGCTGCTGCTCGCGGATCACGGTCAGCATCGCGCACCGTCGATCCCCGACCTCCTGGTGGCCGCCTCCGCCGAAATCGGATCACTCACAGTTCTCGCCGTTGACAAAGACTTTGACTTGATCACGCGCATCTCTGGGCAAGCCATCGAATGGCTACGGCTGGCATAGGGACAGGCGGGGGCGTGAGCCGCCCCGCTCTGCCCGGCCGCCGCTGACGCCCTTCGGGGTTTCCCCTCTCCGCTCGTCGCCGATCCCGCGCCACCGCTCGTCGGTGTCCATGTCGTTCCGCCTCGCTGTGATCGGGGGTTGTCATGGACACTTCCCACGCGGGCAGCGCCAATGAGCAACAAGCAGGGAAGGGGACGGAAGGCGACAGCCATCCAACGTCTACCGGCGCCCATCAACAACCGGCCCCGGACCCACGGAAAGGTCCGGAGGGCCAGGTCAAAATTATTCTTCGGCGGGTCAGGCGAGACCAAGGTGCGTCGCGGCGGCAAGCACCGTCTCATCGCCCACCGACAGCACCCGCACACTGTCCACGCCCAAATCTGCTGTGGCGCGGTCGAATAGCGTGATCTGAATCCAGCTAGCCTCCAGAGCTGACCACCACCGCAGCCCTGCCGCAGTCGGGTGACGCTCATACTGGGCGATGGCATAAGCCTGTGTGACCGAGCGGCGATTGGTCGCCACAACGGACGGGCGCAGCGACTCTTCGACCAGCACCGCGGGCTCGTCGAGGTCGATGAGCGTCGCGTTGTGGGCAAGCTCCAGTTCTGCCAACGCGAGTTGTCGCCCGGAGCGGACAAGAAAGTCGGGATGGAGGTCACCGGTTCCGCGGAACGGCGCGAGCATCTCGGCGACGGCCGAAACGGGCGCCTCGGCCAGATAAAGGCAGCCGTAGCGATCCGGAGCGTCATGGCGCCCGCGACCCTGATGCTGCCTCGGTATCCACACAGCGTGGCCGGGCTCGCCCGGCCGCGCTGACGGATCCCACGGCAGCACGCGCCACAGTCTCAAGCGAAGCTACCGGCCTGCTCGTTGGCGATCGCGTCGAGTATTTCCCGGGTCTGTCCGCGGCGGACGAGATCGATCGGGCGCCGGCCTTCCAGGCTTGGGTTCATGCCGATGAGCCAGCGCTCAGCGGCGGCAGCTGAGTACAGGCGCAGCAGGTGGGCCATCACGAGGTCGAGCACGTCCACGCGGCTGGCATTGGCGTCATCGATTCCCTCGCCGCGGCGCCATCGGGTGACCTGGGCGGCATTGACACCGAGCAACTCGGCGAGTCGTCGCTGCGAGCCGAAGTCGCGGCTGAGTGCGGTGACCTTCTGTTGTGTCGACACCGGCATGAACCGAGAATAGCGCAACATAAAATGTTGCGCTGGTGGTCGGTAGCCGTTCCGCTCGGGCTGGCCGAATCATTGGGCGCAAGCCGCGCCATTTCTGGAACGGTGAGACGATCTCGAGTGTTGCCGGGCGCAGCCCGTCAGGCTGTCAGCGTCCGCGTCATCGCCGCGGCGATGATTTTCGTATCGCGCGTCGCGATGGTCAGATTCCGGCGCAGCGCCTGTGCGACGATGACGCGGTCGAACGGGTCCTTGTGTTCCCACGGTAGCCGGCCCGCCAGGATCGCGTCGGGCGATTCGATGGGCAACTCGGAGGTGCTCATGTCGGCCACGATGTCGGCCCATGTCGACAGCAATGCTTCGCCATCGAGACGTCCGAGGCGGGTCTTGGTCGAGATCTCCCAGGCCGACGCGGCCGAAACCCACAGGTTCGTCTCGGCGCTGGAGAGGACCGTGAGTGCTGACGGGGCCACCTGAGAGGGATCACTGACGAGCCACAGCAGCGTGTGGGTGTCAAGAAGGACATTCACGCGTTGTCGCCTTCCCACGCCGCGAGTTCATCGTCGGGCAGGGCATCATCAAAATCGCTGGGCACCAACAGATTCGGCAATTGGCCGAACCGTCGCGGAACCGCGACGACGGGTACCAGCCGCGCCACCGGTGCGCCGTGGCTGGTGATGATGAACGAACTGCCGGCCTTGACGTCCGCCAGCAGGCGGTTGAGCTGATTCTTGGCCTCCGTGCTGCTGACTTTCTCGATGGACATCACGGAAACGTACCACGATAAAGCCTAGTCGAGCTAGATACGCTAGCGCTATTAGCGCTATTAGCGCTACACCAACGCCGCAGTCAACATCAGTTCCGTCATTGCCACGCTTGGCGCATCGGAGCGTCGTCGGCGAGGCCCGCGACGGCCCGCCCCATCCGATGCGGAACGGGTCACCGCGGGACCCGGCCCAGAAACGACGTCACCGCGGCGGCGACGAGCGCTGACGCCGCCATCCCGGCGTAACGCCACATGGCCGGCGCGTCGCGGGTCGGCACCACCGGATCCGGTGGCAGCCCGTACACCTCGGGCTCGTCGAGCAGCAGGAAGAACGCGCCGTCGCCGCCGACCCCGTCGTCGGGGTCATGCCCGTAGAGCCGCGCCTCGCGCACGCCCAGCCCGTGCAGCTTCTCCACCCGGCGGGCGGCGCGCTCGCGCAGCTCGTCGAGGACGCCGAACTGGATGGAGTCGGTGGGGCACGCCTTGGCGCACGCGGGTTCGAGCCCGTCGCGCAGCCGGTCGTAGCACATCGTGCATTTCCAGGCCCGCCCGTCGCCCTCGCGCCGCTCGATCACCCCGTACGGGCAGCCGGACACGCAGTAGCCGCAGCCGTTGCAGATGTCTTGCTGCACGACGACGGTGCCGAACTCGGTGCGGAACAACGCGCCCGTCGGGCACACGTCCAGGCAGCCCGCGTGCGTGCAGTGCTTGCACACATCCGAGCTCATCAGCCACCGGAAGTCGGTGCGGGCCTCCGCGCCGGCGCCATCCCCCGGGCGCGCGAACGTCGGCAGCCCGAGGTCCACCGGTTCGGCGCCCGGCGGGCGCTCCTGCTCGATGAACGCGACGTGTCGCCACGTGCTGGCACCCAGCGCGCCGGTGTTGTCGAACGACATCCCCAGCAGGTTGTAGCCGTCGTCGGGTATGCCGTTCCACTCCTTACACGCCACCTCGCAGGCCTTGCAGCCGATGCACACCGAGGTGTCGGTGAAGAACCCCACCCGCGGCGGGTGGGGTTCCCCGTACCCGGCGTTGCCGGCGGGGTCGGGCAGTGCTCCGTAGAAACTGTTGTCGCTCAGGGGGTTTCCTCCGGTTCTTCGAGAGGAGCTGCCCGGGTGGTGTCCAGGCGGGTGCCCGTTTCGGCGGTGACGCCGGCGCGGCGGCGGTACTCGGCGATGTAGGCCAGCAGCGCCTGCCCGCGCGGCCGCCGCCCGGGGCGCACGTCGCAGGTGGCAACCTTGCTCTCCTGGATGAACACGTTCGGGTCCAGCACCACCCCGAGCAGGTCGTTGACCACGTCGCCCTGCACCGGACCGGCGTAACCCCAGTGGTAGGGCATCCACACCTGTTGGATCACATGGTCGTCGAGGCGCAGCGGCCTCATCCGGTCGGTCACGAACACCTTCGCTTCGACCGCCGTGCGGCTGGTGACCACGTGCGCCCAGTCCAGGTGCGTCAGCCCCCGCATGCGGGCCAGCTCGGGGGAGACCTCCATGAACAGCTCGGGTTGCAGCTCGGCGAGGTAGGGCAGCTGGCGGCTCATCCCGCCGGCGGTGTGGTGCTCGGTGAGCCGGGCAGTGGTGAACACGAACGGGAACACCTCGCCGTGCGCCTCCGGCGGCGCCGGGTTGGACGGATTGTCGTTGCGGCCGTAAACGATTCGCGTCGGGTTGCCCTGCTGCGGGTACAGCGGGTTGCGCACCGGCGACTCGTGCGGCTCGTAGTGGGTGGGCAGCGGGCCGTCGGCCAGCCCGGTGGGGGCGAACAGCCAGGCCTTGCCGTCGGACTGCATGATGAACGCGTCGTCGCCGCGCAGCGCCTCCACGCCCACCGCGCCCTCGGGCGGGCGGTAGTCCGGCGGCTTGTCGGTCTCGAAGTCGGGGATGTCGTGGCCGGTCCACTCGCCCCGCTCGGCGTCCCACCACACCAGCTTCTTGCGCTCGCTCCAGGGCCGGCCCGCCGGGTCGGCCGACGCCCGGTTGTAGAGCACCCGGCGATTCGCCGGCCAGGTCCAGCCCCACGCGTTGCCGTCGGGGCCCTGCTGGTCGCGCGGGGTGCGCCGCGCGGACTGGTTGACCTCGTCGGCGTACACCCCGCTGTAGATCCAGCAGCCGCAGGCGGTGCTGCCGTCGGCCTTGAGTTCGCTGTAGCCGCCCAGGGCCCGGCCGGTGCTCAGGTCGATGCCGTTCATGCGGCGCAGCACGTCCTCACCCGAGGGCTCGTCGCCGTCGGTGGCGTAGTCCCACGTCAGCTCCAGCAGCGGGCGATCGCGCTCGTCGGTCGAGCCGGCCAGCTTCTCGCGCAGCCTGCGGCCCAGGTGGTAGAAGAACCACAGCTCCGAGCGGGCGTCGCCGGGCGGCTCGACCGCCTGCTCCCGCCACTGCAGCATGCGCTGGGTCTGGGTGAAGGTGCCGGCCTTCTCGACGTGGGAGGCCGCCGGGAAGAAGAACACCTCGGTGCGGCACGTCTGCGGCGAGATCTCGCCGGTCTCGACCTCGGGTGCGTCCTTCCAGAAGGTGGCGCTCTCGATCATGACGAGGTCGCGCACCACCAGCCAGTCCAGGTTGGCCATCCCGAGGCGCTGCAACCGCCCGTGCGCGGACCCGACGGCCGGGTTCTGCCCGAGCAGAAAGTAGCCGAACACCGTGCCGTCGATCATGTCCAGCACCGTGCGGTAGGTGCCGTGGTCGCCGTTGATGCGGGGCAGGTAGTCGAAGCAGAAGTCGTTGTCGGGCCTGGCGTGCTCGCCCCAGTACTCCTTGAGGAGCGAGACCATATAGGTGTCGGCGTTGTGCCAGAAGCCCTTCGGGTTGGCGTCGGTGATCTTGTCCAGGTAGTCGGCCAGGCTCTGCTGGCCGGCGCGTGGCATCGGCAGGTAGCCGGGCAGCAAGTTGAACAGTGTCGGCACGTCGGTGGAACCCTGGATGCTGGCGTGCCCGCGCAGCGCGAAGATCCCGCCGCCGGGGCGGCCGATGTTGCCCAGCAGCAGCTGGATGATCGACCCGGCGCGAATGTACTGGGCGCCCATCGAATGCTGGGTCCAGCCCACGCTGTACACCAGCGCCGCGGTACGTTCCCGGCCCGAGTTCTGCGCCCACGCCCGCGCGATCTGGGTGAACGTCTCGGCGGGCACGCCGCACACCCGCTCCACCATCTCCGGGGTGTAGCGCGCGTAGTGGCGTTTGAGGATCTGGTAGACGCAGCGCGGGTGCTGCAACGTGGGGTCGGTGCGGCCGCCCGGCTCGTAGCGCCAGCTCGCCGGGTCGTAGGACGCGGTGCCGTGGTCGTAGCCGCTGAACAGCCCGTCGAGGTCCTCGGTGTCGCGGTAGTCCTCGGACACGATGAACGACGCGTTGGTGTAGGCGCTCACGTACTCCCGGAAGTCCAGCTCACCGGACAGGATGTGGTTGATCACCCCGCCCAGGAAGGCGATGTCGGAGCCCGCGCGCAGCGGCACGTGCCGGTCGGCGACCGCGCTGGTGCGGGTGAACCGCGGGTCGATGTGGACGACCTGGGCGCCGCGCGCCTTGGCCTCGATCACCCACTGGAAGCCGACCGGATGCGCCTCGGCCATGTTCGAGCCCATGATGACGATGAAGTCGGCGTTGGCCAGGTTCTGCTGGTAGTCCGTCGCGCCGCCGCGACCGAAGGAGGCTCCCAGACCGGGAACCGTGGCGCTGTGTCAAATACGGGCCTGGTTCTCGATCTGCAGCGCGCCCAGCGCGGTGAACAGCTTCTTGATCAGATAGTTCTCTTCGTTGTCCAGCGTCGCCCCGCCCAGGCTGGCGATGCCCATCGTGCGCCGCAGGGTGTTGCGGTCGGCGTCGAAGTCCTGCCAGCCCTTGCGGCGGGCGTCGAGCACCCGGTCGGCGAGCATGTCCATCGCGGTGTCCAGGTCGAGTTCGGACCACTGCGTGGCGTAGGGGGCGCGGTAGCGCACCGTGGTCTCCCGCTGGGATCCGGTGACCAGCTGCTTGCTGGCAGATCCCTTGGGGCACAGCCGGCCCCGCGAGATCGGGCTGTCCGGGTCGCCCTCGATCTGGACGACCTCGCCGTCGGTGACATACACCTTCTGCGCGCAGCCCACCGCGCAGTAGGGACACACCGAGTGCGCGACGCTGTCGGCGGTGGCGGTGCGGGACGTGAGCGCCTCGGAGCGCGTGGACTGTGCGGCCTTGCCGCGGCCCAGCGCGTCGGCGCCGGTGAGCTGGCGGTAGACCGGCCACGACTGGATCAGCTTGCCGATGTCCATTCTTCGATCAAACCACTTCGCGGGTGCCCTCGCCGCCGCGGCGGGTGACCCGCCGCGCGTCGAGTTGCTCCAGCAACGGCACCGCGACCCGCCGCGTGGTGCCCAGCGCGCGGCGGGCCTCGCTGACGGTGAACGGCTGCGGCAGTTCCGCCAGGATCGCGGCCGCGCGGTCCAGTGCGTCGGGGCCCAGCACCACCCCGTCGGCGATGCGGGTCAACCGCCCGGCGCGCACCGCCGCGGCCAGCTCGCGGGCCCCGAGCCCCAGGGCGGCCAGGTCGTCGGCCTCCGGGGCGCGGAACGGTTCGGCGGCCAGCCGTTCCTCCAGGGTGCGCACGGCCTCCTCGACGCGGGCCGGCAGGCCGGCGCCGGGCGGTGCGACCAGGCCGTCGGACACCGTCAGCCCGGTGCCGTCGAGCAGCGCGGCCACCAGCTCGGCGGCGGGCAGCCCGGCCTGCCGTCGCAGCGCCTCCAGCGGCATGCCGGCCGCGACGTCGTGCTCGGCGGCCCAGCTCCGCACCGCCGACACCGCGTCCGCGCGCCGCGCCGCCCACCACTGCGGGTCCACCACCCAGTCGCCGATCCGCTCGCCGCGGGCGCCCATCCCCATCGCGCGCAGCTCGTCGGCCCGGG
>NZ_JBYCLC010000099.1:0-4622 GCF_057473685.1 Mycobacterium sp. TH-M116
CGGCGGATGTCGAACGTCTCGCCGCACACGACGGCGTGCACCGGGCCGTCGAACTCGGCCTTGGCTTCGCTGATCACGTCCTCCCGCGAGGTCCACGGTGGGATGTGCGTCAACAGCAGCTCCCGCACGCCGGCCCGTGCCGCGGCCCTGCCGGCCTCGGTGCCCGACAGGTGCAGGGCGGGCGGGCGGTCCGGGGAGTGCGTCCACGAGGCCTCGCACAGGAAGACGTCGGCATCGCGCGCGAGTTCAACGAGCTGGTCACAGAAGCCCGTGTCGCCGCTGTAGACGAACGACGCGCCGGTGGGGTCGGTGACCCGCAACCCGTACGACTCGCACGGGTGAGCCACCGCCCGCGGCACCACGGTCAGCGCGCCCAACGCCACCGGTTCGCCGTCGACCCAGTGGTGGACGTCGAAAATGTCGGAGCAGTCGTCGATCTCGCCGCCGTAGGGTGAGGACGCCGCTCCCAACCGCGACCACGTGTCGCGGGGACCGTACAGCATCGCCTTGTTGTCGGGGCGGACCGGGTGATACCGGCGCCAGACGAACAGACCCGGCATGTCCAGGCAGTGGTCGGCATGCAGGTGGGACAGCAGGACGTGCACGGAGCTGGGGTCGGCGTAGCGCTGCAGCGCCCCCAGCACGCCGCCGCCGAAATCGAGCACCAGCGGCGGGGTGTCCGGTGCGCGGAGCAGATAACCCGATGCAGGCGAATCCGGGCCCACCACGCTGCCTGAGCAGCCGAGCACGGTGATTCGCACGGAGACCACTGTGCCATGCCCGGTACCGGCATGACGAAAACATGGCCACATTTCTGTGACCAGAATCTCCCCCGGCGCTAGCGGTCGGGGGGGTGGCGAACGGGGTGTACCCCGGTCACCGACGGACCCAGGAACCGCGCCGCGAGTTTGGTGAACGACTCCGGGTCACCGGTGGCTTCGAACACCCGGCTCGCCGGCGGGGCGCCGGGACGATCGGGGTGCGGACGCAGCAGGTCGCGGTCGGTGAGTACCCGGAGCACTTCCTTGGCGGTTTCCTCCGCACTGGAAACGAGCGTGACGGTGTCGCCCATCGCCAGCTGGATCAGTCCGGACAGCAGCGGGTAGTGCGTGCAACCCAGCACCAGCGTGTCGACCCCGGCGCGCTGCAGCGGCTCCAGATAGCCTTCGGCCAGCCCGAGCACCTGGCGTCCGCTGGTGACGCCGCGCTCCACGAAGTCCACGAAACGCGGGCAGGCCACCGCGGTGATCTCGGTGTCGCGGGCCGCGGCGAAGGCGTCCTGGTAGGCGTGCGAGGCGATGGTCGCCTGCGTCCCGATCACCCCGATGCGGCCGTTGCGGGTGGTGGCGACCGCACGGCGCACCGCGGGCAGGATCACCTCGACGACGGGCACGGCGTAGCGTTCGCGCGCGTCCCGCAGGCACGCTGCCGAGGCCGTGTTGCAGGCGATCACCAGCGCCTTGACGCCGCGGTCGACCAGGTTGTCGCCGATCGCGAGCGCGTGCGCGCGGACCTGCGGAATGGCGAGCGGCCCGTAGGGGCCGTGCGCGGTGTCGCCGACGTAGACGATGTCCTCGTCGGGCAGCTGGTCGATGATGGCCCGAGCCACCGTCAGCCCCCCGACGCCGGAATCGAAGATCCCGATGGGCGCGGCCAGGCGCGAGCTCACGCGTTGCGCCGCTGGGTCGACGCGTTCTTGACGGCGCGGGCCTTGCGCTCCGGGGCGGACAACGCGTAGGCGGCGACCACGCCGGCGATCGCTCCGCACAGGTGGCCCTGCCACGACACGCCGCCGCACCCGCCCAGCACCGGCATGGCGCCGAGCAGGATGCCGCCGTAGACGAACAAGACCGCCAGACCGATGACGATGGCCCATACCCGGCGCGCGAATATCCCGAAGACCAGCAGGAAGGCCAGCCAGCCGAAGATCAGGCCGGAGGCCCCGATGTGGTGGGTGGGGCCGCAGTTGCTGCCCAGGTTGCCGATCAGCCAGGTACCGAAGCCGCCCAGGATCCACACGATCGCGGTGGCCCAGACGAAGCGCGACAGCCCGAACAGGGTCATGAGAAACCCCAGCACCAGCAGCGGGACGGTGTTGACCATCAGGTGCCCCCAGCCGGCGTGCAGGACCGGCGCCAAGACGATGCCCCACAGACCGTCGGCCTGCAGCGGCCTGATGCCGTTGGCGTCCAGCGAGTGCCGCGTCAGCTCGTCGATCAGTTCGACCAAGTAGAGCAACGCCACGAAGGTGAGGATCGTGGCCGCGCCGACCATCCACGCGGGCCGCGGCTTCTCCTGGGTCCCCGGCGTGCCCGGGCGCCCCTTGCGTCGGGTCATGCGCATCCCCTCGCCGGTCGAGCCCTCATCGGCCGAACGCTCCCGGCAACATGTCGCGGTAGGTCGGTATTCCGGCCACCGACCCGGCGCCGAGCACACCGACCAGCACCGCCCGCGCCACACAATCGGCGGCCGCGGCGCCCACTTCGCTGACCAACCCCGCCTCCGGGGAGAAGGCGGCGGGCGTATCGGCCGCGGGCGGCACCTCGACCGCGCCGGTGGCCAGCACGAACACCGTGTCGCCGTCGAGTGGGGTGTGCGCCGGGCGCACCGCGCGGGCCAGGCCGTCCTGGGCGGCCGTGGCGACCCGGCGGCACGCCGCCGGGCTGAGCGCCGCGTCGGTCGCCACGACGCCGATCGTCGTGTTGAGGGGGTTGTCCAGCGGGCTCAGCCTGGGCGGCAGCCGCGCGAACGTATCGATCTGGTCGGGCGGCGGCGGACGCAGCGCGAACTGTCGGATCAGGTCCGCCATCCAGGGCAGGCCGGTGGTCCGGTCGGCGACGTCGCCGGCGGAGTTCACCACGACGATCGCACCCACGGTCACGCCGGACGGCAGCGTCGTCGAGGCCGTCCCGACGCCGCCTTTGAGCACACCGGCTCTCGCCCCGACCCCCGCGCCGACCGTGCCGACCGCGGGCACCGCGTCGTGACCCTGCGCGGCTTCGCACGCCGCGTAGCCGAAGTCGGCCGTCGGCCGGCTGTCCCAGCCGCCGACGGGAAGATCGAAGATCACCGCAGCGGGCACGATGGGCACCATCCCGCCTGCCATCGCGACGCCGCGGCCGTGTTCCTCGAGCCAGCGCATGACGCCGTCGGCGGCCGCCAGTCCGTAGGCACTGCCACCGGCGAGCAGCACCGCGTCGACGAAGCGCACGGTATTGGCGGGATCCAGCAGGTCGGTTTCCCGGGTGCCGGGTGCGCCACCGCGGCAGTCGACCGCGCCGACGGTCCCGGGCGGGGCGAGGACCACGGTGACACCGCTGGCCCATCCGGCGCCCAGCGACGCGCCGGGGTCCAGTCGGTGGTGGTGACCGACGCGGATGCCTCCGACGTCGGCGATGGAGCCCAGCGGCATTGCCGTCAAGATGACCGGGGCCTGATCAGCACCAGGACCAGGTATTCCTGCAGGACCGTCAGCCACTGGTAGACGTCGAAATGGGAGGCCAACGGGTGGTCCGGTGGCAGCCGGTCGGGACCTTCCGGGCCGATCTCGAGCATGACTCCCAGCGCCAGCCGGATGTCGTTGAGCGCCGAAACCCAGGCGCTCGCCTCGTCCTCGGTCAGCTCGAACTTGGCGCCCGTGGCCGGAATCGTCTGCAATAGCCTTTGCGCCGCAACGCGTTTGGCTTCGATGATCTCCGGTTCGTGCAGGCTGCGCAGCGCGGCGTTCAGGTCTCCGGGAAACTCGGAGGAGGGCTCGTCGCCGGCGTCGAGCCGGTAGAAGTCGGGCAGCAGGCGGCGCAGCGTCGGATCGCGCGGCGGCTTGGAGTTCCCGGTCTTCATGCCGGTGATTTCTTCGAGTTCGTCTGCCGGCGATGAGGATTCGCGCTCGTCGAGCAGGCCGATCATCGCGCCGACGAGGTTGCGAAGCAACTCGGCCTCATGGGTGGCCAGGGAAGACCGAAAGCGGGGACCCTCGGGGGTCTCGACGCGCTTCCATTTGCGCACAGGAAATCGGGGGCCCTCACCGGTCGTGCTGCAGGGTCGCCCACAACCCGGCAGCGTGCAGTTTGGATACGTCGGCTTCCATGGACTCACGACTGCCCGCGGACACGACCGCCTTGCCTTCGTTGTGGACCTGCAACATCAGCTTGGTGGCATGCGGCTCGCTGTACCCGAACAGCTTCTGGAACACATACGTCACATAGGTCATCAGGTTGACGGGGTCGTCCCACACGACCGTGACCCATGGACTGGCCGTGTCCTCGACCGGGGTGGCCTCGCGTTGTCCGGTAGTGCCCGGCCTCGACCTCGGCTCGGTAGGCGCTGACGCAACAACCATGGCTCCCAGGATAGCGAGCCACGCAGTTGAATACCGCACCCCCGGCAAGTCACCGACAGTAGCCGCGAAACGCCCTTGGTGCATCACCTGCGCCGCAACGCCACGACGAGCCGGCGTTCCGGCATACGTGACAGCCCGCAGGTGCGTGCGGAGTTCTTCGCGATGAGCAGCGCCGCGATCGGCCGCCAGCTGCGCGGCGCCGGGGCGCCGGGGTCGGAATTTCGCCCGCACCGTGAACCTGACCGCCATGCATGTCGGTCAGGTGCTCACCCGCACCGTGCGC
>NZ_JBYCLC010000100.1:0-9947 GCF_057473685.1 Mycobacterium sp. TH-M116
CACCTGGTGGACCGGGAGTACCTGAAACAACGCGCCGCGCTGATCGACCGGAATCAGGCCAGGCCGGCGTGTGCGGGCACCCCGGGCGGGGGCACCGTGTACCTGACCGCCGCCGACGCCGCAGGGGCGATGGTGTCGATGATCCAGTCCAACTACATGGGGTTCGGCTCCGGCGTGGTCGTGCCGGGAACCGGAATCTCGCTGCAGAATCGCGGCGCGAACTTTGTTACTGCACCAGGTCATCCGAACCGGGTCGGGCCCGGCAAGCGCCCCTACCACACCATCATCCCGGGCTTCGTGACCAAGAACGGCTCGCCGGTGATGAGCTTCGGGGTGATGGGCGGCACCATGCAGCCCCAGGGCCACGTGCAGGTGATGGTGCGGATCGCCGACCACGGCCAGAATCCGCAGGCGGCGTGCGACGGACCCCGGTTCCGGTGGGTGGACGGCATGCAGGTCAGCTGCGAACGGGGCTTCCCGCCGGCCACGCTCGACGAGCTGCACCGGCGCGGGCACGACCTGGTGTCCGTCGGGGACTATAACCAGTTCGGCAGCTGCCAGGCGATCTGGCGCCTCGACGGCGGGTACCTCGCGGCCAGCGATCCGCGCCGCGACGGGCAGGCCACGGGTTTCTGAGGCGCGCTAGACGCGAATCTTGCCTTCGGACGCCAACAGCGCGATGTCGCTTCGGAAGTGGCTGCCCGGCAAACGAATCGAACGCAGGATGTGGTAGGCGTTGGCGCGCGCCGCCGACAGATCGGCGCCGGTGCCCACCACCGACAGCACCCGGCCGCCGGACGAGACGATCGCGCCGTCGCCGCGGCGTGCCGTCCCCGCGTGCAGCACCCCACCGGCGTCCGAGCCGACGACGACGTCACCGACCCGCGGCCGCCCGGGATAGTTCTCCGCCGCCAGCACCACCGCGACCGCGGCACCGTCACGCCAGCGCAACGCGCCGAAGTCGGCCAGCGTGCCCGCGCCCGCGGCATACAGCAACTGCCCCAGCGGGGACTCCAGCAGCGCCAGCACGGCCTGGGTCTCCGGATCGCCGAAGCGGCAGTTGAATTCGACCACCGCGGGCCCCCTCGCGGTGATCGCGAGTCCGACGTAGAGCAATCCGCTGAACGGGCATCCGCGCCGGACCATCTCGGCAGCAACGGGTTCGACGATGGTGGCGACCACGTCCCGGTAGATGCCGTCGGGCAGCCACGGAAGCGGCGCATAGGCGCCCATGCCACCGGTGTTGGGTCCGGTGTCGCCCTCCCCGACGCGTTTGAAGTCCTGCGCCGGAAGCAGGGGCACCACGGTTTTGCCGTCGAGCACGCAGAACAGCGACACCTCGGGGCCGTCCAGGTAGGACTCCAGCATCACCGGGTGACCGGCCTCGAGCAACCCGGCGGCGTGGGCGCGCGCGACATCTCGGTCCGCCGTCACCACCACGCCCTTGCCGGCAGCCAGGCGGTCGTCTTTGACCACCCAGGCCGGGTCGCCGGCCGGCGGCCCGAACCGCTCCAGGGCGGCATCCAGATGCGCTGGGGTATCGACGATTTCGCTGGCTGCGGTGCGCACGCCCGATGCCGCCATGACATCCTTGGCGAACGCTTTGGACCCTTCGATGCGAGCGGCCTCCCGGCTTGGCCCGAAGCACACGATGCCGGCGGCGCGCACGGCGTCGGCCACTCCCAGCACCAGCGGAACCTCGGGCCCGATGACGACCAGGTCGGCGCGGACCGAGCGCGCCAGGGCGACGACGTCCTCGCTCGAGGTGACGTCGACGTCGTGCTGCTCGGCGATCCGGGCCGTGCCGGCATTGCCGGGAGCGACGGCCAGTGCGGTGACCTCTGGATCTCTCTGCAGCGCCAGCAGCAGGGCATGTTCACGGGCACCGGAGCCGATCACCAGGACGCGCACGAGACGTCAGACTAGCCGGGCAGCCGCCGCACGCGATCAGCCACCTCGGCAGTAACGGTCTCGATGGCTTCGACGAACTCCGGCACCGCGGTCTCCGGGCGCGGCGGGAAGCGTCTCACCACCAGCGCGAATCGACCGTCCTCAGTTGTCAGATTCACCGGCGTTCATCTTCAACGCCGCCTCCACGTTGGCCTTCTTGTCCTCACCGGCGCCCTTCGCCGCGGCCTTCTTACGCTTGGCCACCACGGCGCTGACAGCGCCGTTGAACGCCGAACCCAGCGGAAAGCCGAGGTAGTGGGTGAGAAAGACGGCCATCTCCTTGAGTTCGTCTTCGGCGAGCTCCCCGTTGAGCAGCGCGGCGTTGATCTGGATCTCGGCGAGGTCGCGACTTCCGATGGCGGTCACCGCCGTCAACGTCATGATGCGTTTGTCGCGCATCGACAGTCCCGGCCGGGTCCAGATCCTGCCGAACAGGTGGTCGACGGTCAGGTCGAAGTACGGGTCGCCCTCGATGTTGGGCATCTCCCAGCCGTAGACCTCGTTCATCTTCTCCAGGCCCGTGCGGCGAAGTTCGTCCATTGCGTCTCCCATCACTCCGAATGCGCTACGCCGAGGCCGTCCGCCAGCCGCTGCAAGGCCAGCTGGGCCAGCGGCAGGTCGACCGACACCGCCTCGCCCAGCGCCAGCGCCAGGCTCAGGTCCTTCTCCCCCAGGCCACGCGCGTGCACGAAGGATTGGTACAGAAAATGTTCCGGCTCAAGGGGTTTCATGTTGTCACGCACCATGATGGCCCCCGGCCCGCCGGTGAGCGCGTCGGTGTGGCGGACCACCCGGCCCAGCGCCTGCAGGTCCAGCCCGGCCGCCTCGGCCAGCTTCATCGCCTCGCACGCCGCGGCGTAGGAGGTGAACGTCAGCATGTTTCGGGCCAGCTTCATCCGCGTTCCCGCGCCCGGCTCGCCGGCATGGATGACCAGCGACGCCCACTGCTTGAACTCCGGCTTGATCCGCTCGTACACTCCCCGCTCGGCGCCCACCATGGTGGCGAGTTCGCCTTTTTCGGCGGCGGCGGCGCCGCCGCTCACGGGGGCGTCGACGATGTGGATCTCCCGCGGCTTCAGCTCCGCGGCCAGTTCAGCGGCGGTGGTGTCGGCGATCGTCGAGTGGATCGCGATCACCGTGCCGGGCTTCGCCCCGGCCGCCAGTTCGCCGACGACCTCACGCACCTGCGCGTCGTCGAGGACGGTGACGTGGACGAGGTCGGCCGCGGCGACCTCGGCCACGCCGCCCGCCGGCGTCGCGCCGGCCTCGGCCAGCGGCATCATCGCTTCGGCGCGCACATCGAAGACCGTCAGCCCGCCCGGCCAGCCGGCCAGCCGTTTCGCCATCGGCGCGCCCATGTTGCCCAGGCCGACGTAGCCGACCCGCATGCTCTCGGATGGTTGCGTCATGACCGGATTATCTGCCCGCCATCGACGTTGAAGATCTGCCCGGTGATCCAGGCGGCCTCATCGGACAGCAGGAACAGGCACATCCCGACCAGATCGTCGGGAGTTCCCATGCGCGACAACGGCAGCCCCTTGACGATGTCAGCGACGATCTCCTGGGGCGTGGTGGTGCGGTTGGCCTCGGTGTTGATCGGTCCTGGCGCGATCGCGTTGATCCGGATGTTGCGGCCTCCCAGCTCTCGCGAAAGCTGTTGGGTCAGGCCGTTGATGCCGACCTTGGCCAGGCCGTAGAAGTTGGAATACAGCCACGCCGCAGTGGACGACTGGTTCACGATCGCCCCGCCGCCGCGCTTGGCCATCTTCTTGTACACCGCGCGAGTGCACCACAGCGCGCCGTCGAGATTGACGCTCATGAACTTCTTGTAGTACTCGGGGTCGACGGTCAGTAGGAAGTCCAGTTTCATACCGCCGAAGATGGCGGCGTTGTTCACCAGGTAGTCGATGCCGCCGAACTCGGCCAGCGTGCGGTCGGCCATCGCCTTGGCCGAAGCAGGGTCGGAGACGTCGAGCGGCACGGCCAGGGCCGTGCCGCCGTCGGCGGCGATCTGCTTGGCCACCGCCTCCGCGGCCTCGGCCTTGATGTCGGCCACGACGACCGCGGCGCCCTCCCGGGCCAGCGCCTCGGCGTACGCCTGGCCGATCCCGCCCCCGGATCCGGTGACGATGGCGACTTTGTTCTCGAACCGCATGCTCGTCAAGCTCCTCTAGTTGATTGCCGTGGCAATGGTCTTGATTTCCAGGTACTCCTCGAAACCGGCCAGACCCATCTCGCGACCGTTTCCGGACTGCTTGTAGCCACCGAACGGCGCATCGGCCGAATACCACACGCCGCCATTGACGTTGATCGTGCCCGCGCGCACCCGCCCGGCCGCCCGCGCCGCGCGCTGCGGGTCGGCGCCGAAGACCGTGCCCGACAGTCCGTAGGGCGAGTCGTTGGCGATGCGGACCGCGTCCTCGTCGCCGTCGTGCGGGATCACCGTCAGGACGGGGCCGAAGATCTCCTCCCGCGCGCAACGCGCGTCGTTGCCCAGCCCCGCGATCACGGTGGGTTCGATGAAGAACCCGACGTCCCGGTCGGCCGGACGGCCCCCGCCGCACGCGAACGTCCCGCCCTCGGCGATCGCCGAGTCGAGATAGCCCTGTATCCGGTCACGCTGGCGGGCCGAAATCACCGGCCCGCAGATGGTTCCGGGGTCGGTGGGGTCGCCGGCCTTGATACCGGCCATCGTGGCGGCGGCGATGGAGACGGCTTCGTCGTAGCGCGCCCGCGGCACCACCAACCGGGTGGTGATCGCGCAGCCCTGCCCCGCGTGCATGCACACCGAGAACCCGGCCACCCCCACCGCACCGCCCAGGTCGGCGTCGTCGAGGACGATGAACGCCGACTTGCCACCCAGCTCGAGGAAGACCTTCTTGATGGTCGCGGCGCCATCGGACATCACGCTGCGGCCGGTCGCAGTCGACCCGGTGAACGAAATCATGTCCACCCGAGGGTCTTTGGCCAACAGTGCACCCACGGCGTGGTCGCTGGAGGTGACGATGTTGAGGACACCGGGCGGGAAGTCGGTGTGCTCGGCGATGAGCTCCCCGAGCACGGCGGCACACCAGGGGGTATCGGGGGCGGGCTTGAGGACGACGGTGTTCCCGGCGGCCAGCGCGGGCCCGATCTTGGCAAGGTTGATCTGGTGGGGAAAGTTCCACGGGGTGATGGCGCCGACGACACCGACCGCCTCGCGGGCGATGGTGCGCCGGGTGGGAATGCCCATGGGCGCGGCCTCGCCGAGATCCTGGTTGTACTCGTAGGATTCGGCGGTGTCGGCCGCGAACGCTAGGTCGTTGACCGGCACCTCGAGCTGGGCGATTTGAGTGAGCATCCGCGGCGCGCCGACTTCGGCGATGGTCAGGTCGCGCAGTTCCTCGAGGTGCTGCCGCATCGCCTCGCGCAGCTGGCGCACGCACCGCACCCGCAGCGCGGTGTCGCGCGACCAGTCCGTCTCGTCGAAGGCGCGCCGCGCGGCCTCGATGGCGCGGCCCATGTCGTCGGCGCCGGCGTCGGCGGCGACACCGAGCACCTCCTCGGTCGCGGGGTTGATCGTCGGGAAGGTGCCGGCGCTGCCGGCCGACATCGTGCCGTCGATGAAAAGCTGACTCACGCCGTCGGCCAGCAAGGCCATCTCGCGCTCCCGTCTTCGCGTGGCGGACCGCGGGCCCGGAACCCGCACAACATCAAGTGGACACTTGTCCGGTATTGTCCCAGGGAACCCTAGTCCTCCAGGTGGTGGCGGTGCAAGGGGCGATGCCGGGAACGGCGCGCAACCGCGCAGATATTGGCCGTTGAGCGCGGCATTTCAGGCGCGGCCTTGCCAGGCGCCGCGTCGATCCGTTAGCTTGGACAGGTGTCCAGCGATGTGGGGGTGACGACGCCATCTCAGGCTGGGCGGCACGCCGGTCAAGCGCCGCGTAACCGCCGCCAGGAGGAGACGTTTCGCAAGGTGCTGGCCGCCGGCATCGAAACCCTGCGTGAGACGTCGTACGCGGACCTGACGGTGCGCGCGGTGGCGGCGCGCGCCAAGGTCGCCCCGGCCACCGCGTACACCTACTTCTCGTCGAAGAACCACCTGATCGCCGAGGTCTATCTGGACCTGGTCCGGCAGGTCCCGTTCTTCACCGACGTCAACGACTCCATGTCCACCCGGGTGGAGATGGTGCTGCGCCACCTGGCGCTGGTGGTCGCCGACGAGCCGGAGGTCAGCGCGGCCTGCACGACGGCGTTGCTCAGCGGCGGTGGCGACCCGGCGGTGCGCGCCGCGCGCGACCGGATCGGCGCGGAGATCCACCGTCGCATCACGTCCGCCATGGGCCCCAACGCCGATCCCACCGCCGTGGCGGCACTGGAGATGTCGTTCTTCGGTGCGCTGGTTCATGCCGGCAGCGGCGAGTTCACCTATCGCGAGATCGCCGACCGGTTGGCCTACGTGGTGAAGCTCATCCTCACCGGCGCCGCAGAGGCAAGCCAGGACAGCGAATGACCGTGCATGTGGGTGACCACGAGCTGGTGCTCGATCCCTACGACTACGACGTCCACGAAGATCCGTACCCGTACTACCGGCGGCTGCGCGACGAGGCCCCGCTGTACCGCAACGAGGAACTGAAGTTCTGGGCGGTGTCGCGGCACAGCGACGTGCTGCAGGGCTTCCGCAACAGCACCACCCTGTCCAACAAGTACGGCGTCTCGCTGGACCCGGCGTCGCGCGGCCCGCACGCGTCCAAGACGATGTCGTTCCTGGCGATGGACGACCCCGCCCACCTGCGGCTGCGCACCCTGGTGTCGAAAGGCTTCACCCCACGCCGGATCCGGGAACTCGAGCCCCGCGTCACCGAGATCGCGACACGGCACCTCGACACGATGCTGGACAAGGCCAGGTCTGCAGCGGACGGCGCCGGCAACTGCGTCGACTACGTCGACGAGTTCGCCGGCAAGCTGCCCATGGACGTCATCTCCGAGCTTATGGGGGTCCCCGAACCCGACCGGGCGCAGGTCCGGGCCTGGGCCGACGGGGTGATGCACCGCGAGGAGGGGGTCACCGACGTCCCGCCGGAGGCCGTCGAGGCCTCCCTCAACCTGATCGTCTACTACCAGGGGATGGTGGCCGAGCGGCGCGAGAAGCCCACCGACGATCTGACCACGGCACTGCTGGAAGCCGAGATCGACGGCGACCGGCTCACCGACGACGAAGTCCTCGGGTTCATGTTCCTGATGGTGATCGCCGGCAACGAGACGACCACCAAACTTCTTGCCAATGCCGCGTTTTGGGGCCACAGGAATCCCGACCAGCTGACGCCGGTCTACGCCGACCTGTCCCGGGTGCAGCTGTGGGTCGAGGAGACCCTGCGCTACGACACGTCCAGCCAGATCCTGGCCCGCACGGTCTCCGGCGAGCTGACCCTCTACGACACCACTCTTCCCGAGGGCGACGTCCTGCTGCTGCTGCCCGGTTCGGGGCATCGCGACGAGCGGGTGTTCGACCGCCCCGACGAATTCGTGATCGGACGCGAAATCGGGCCCAGGCTACTGAGTTTCGGCAGCGGGGCGCATTTCTGCCTGGGCGCGCACCTGGCCCGCATGGAGGCGCGGGTGGCCCTCACCGAGTTGTTCAAGCGAATCCGCGGGTTCGAGGTCGACGAGGCCACCGCCGTCCGCGTCCACTCCAGCAATGTCCGCGGCTTCGCCCATCTGCCGATGACCGTGGAGGTCCGCTGAATGCCCCGATTCGACCCCCTGCCCGATCGCCGGCCGGCGATCGTGGCCGGCGCCTCCTCCGGCATCGGGGAGGCGACCGCCATCGAGCTAGCTGCCCACGGCTTCCCGGTCTCCCTGGGTGCGCGCCGCGTCGGCAAGCTCGACGACATCGTCGGCAAGATCAACGCCGACGGCGGCCAGGCGGTCGGATTCCACTTGGACGTCACCGATCCGAAATCCGTGAACTCCTTCGTCGCGCAGTCAGTCGAGGCCATCGGCGAGATCGAGGTGCTGGTGACCGGCGCGGGTGATACCTCCTTCGGCAAACTCGCCGAGATCGCGGACGACGAATTCGAATCGCAGCTGCAGATCCATCTCGTCGGCGCGTTCCGGTTGGCCGGCGCGGTGCTGCCGGGAATGCTCGAGCGCCGGCGCGGTGACCTGATCTTCGTCGGCTCCGACGTGGCCTTGCGCCAGCGGCCGCACATGGGCGCCTACGGTGCGGCCAAGGCCGCGCTCGTCGCGATGGTCACCAACTTCCAGATGGAACTCGAGGGCACCGGCGTGCGCGCCTCGATCGTGCATCCCGGCCCGACGAAGACGTCGATGGGCTGGAGCCTGCCGGCGGAGAAGATCGGCCCGGCGCTGCAGGACTGGGCCAGGTGGGGTCAGGCCCGCCACGACTACTTCCTGCGGGCAGCCGACCTGGCACGCGCCATCACGTTCGTCGCCGAGACACCGCGCGGTGGCTTCATCGCGAACATGGAGCTTGCGCCCGAGGCGCCGTTGGCCGACAACACATCTCGCCAGAAGCTCGCACTCGGCGAGGAAGGGATGCCAGGACAATGACCATCACCGCAGTCGTGCCGCGGGTTTCCGGCGGCGAAGAAGAACACGGCCACCTCGAGGAGTTCCGCACCGATCCGATCGGGCTGATGCGGCGGGTCCGCGACGAGTGCGGGGACGTCGGCTGGTTCCAGCTGGCGGACAAGCACGTCATCCTGCTCTCCGGCGCCGGGGCCAACGAGTTCTTCTTCCGCTCCGCCGACGAGGACCTCGACCAGGCGCAAGCCTATCCGTTCATGACGCCGATCTTCGGCAAGGGCGTCGTGTTCGACGCCAGCCCGGAGCGGCGCAAGGAGATGCTGCACAACTCAGCGCTGCGCGGTGAGCACATGAAGGGCCATGCCACCACCATCGAGCGCGAAGTGCACCGGATGATCGAGAACTGGTGCGACGAGGGCGAGATCGACCTGCTGGACTTCTTCGCCGAACTGACCATCTACACCTCGACCGCGTGCCTGATCGGCACCAAGTTCCGCAACCAGCTCGACTCGCGGTTCGCGCACTTCTACCACCAGCTCGAGCGCGGCACGGACCCGCTGTGCTACGTCGACCCGTATCTGCCGATCGAGAGCTTCCGCATCCGCGACGAAGCCCGAAAAGGCCTGGTGGCGTTGGTGCAGGAGATCATGAACCAGCGCATCGCCAACCCGCCGGCGGACAAGGGCGACCGCGACATGCTCGACGTGCTGGTGTCGATCACCGATGAGCAGGGCAACGCGCGGTTCTCGGCCGACGAGGTCACCGGGATGTTCATCTCGTTGATGTTCGCCGGGCACCACACGAGTTCGGGCACCTCGGCGTGGACGCTGATCGAGCTGATGCGACACCCTGAGTCCTACGCGGAGGTGGTCAAGGAGCTCGACGAGCTCTACGCCGACGGGCAGGAAGTGAGCTTCCATGCGCTGCGCCAGATCCCGAAGCTGGAGAACGTCCTCAAGGAGACCCTGCGCCTGCACCCGCCGCTGATCATCCTGATGCGGGTGGCTCAGGGCGAGTTCGAGGTCGAGGGCTATCCCATCCACAAGGGCGATTTCGTCGCGGCCTCGCCGGCGATCTCCAACCGGATCCCCGAGGACTTCCCCAACCCCGGCGACTTCGAGCCGCGGCGATACGAGGAGCCCCGCCAGGAGGACCTGGTGAACCGGTGGACGTGGATTCCGTTCGGCGCGGGCAGACACCGCTGTGTGGGCGCGGCGTTCGCCCAGATGCAGATCAAGGCGATCTTCTCGGTTCTGTTGCGCGAGTACGACTTCGAGATGGCCCAGGCGCCCGACAGCTATCACAACGACCACTCGAAGATGGTGGTGCAGTTGGCCCGGCCCGCCACGGTGCGCTACCGCCGCCGCAGATAGGAGATGGCCGATGGGTTTTCGAGTCGAGGCCGACCTGGACCTGTGCCAGGGCCATGCGATGTGCGAGCTGGAGGCCCCGGATCATTTCCGGGT
>NZ_JBYCLC010000101.1:0-3900 GCF_057473685.1 Mycobacterium sp. TH-M116
AGGTGATGATCGCAAACGACGTCGCGCGCTCTCCCTGCCGCATCAGGACCTCGCCGGGGGCGGCGGACAAGGGCACCAGCTCGGCGGCCAGCGCAACGAGGCGCTCTGCCGGAATGCCGGCGAAGACGTCCAGCGTGGCCAACTCCTGTGCGCGCACGGCGCTCGCGGCAGCCCGCTCGGTGGCCACCTCCGGCCGGGGTCGGCTGCCACGACGGGTCATTCACGGACTCCGGCGCCTCGTCACGCACCGCACGCTACGCGAGTGGCGGACCCCGCGCCGGGGCACTTGGCTGGTAAGGGCGGTGACAAAAGGCCCTGCCGCGTCAACAATTCGGCGTTTGCGCGGCGCCTTGTCAGACCCGGCGAATCGGGTGACTTTCGTCTCTATATTCGGGGCCCGGGACGCCGCAGGATCGGGTTACCGATAAGCGACCGCGCGGTATTCAGAACGGCACCAATGGATTACCGAGATGAAAACATCACTTGCCTCGCTGGAGAGGCCGGACTTCACCAAGATCGACAATCGCGCGCCCTCGGTGGCGCAGATGTTCCTCGACCGCGTCGCGGCCACCCCGGGCGCGGAAGCCTTCCGGTATCCGCAGGACCACGGCTGGGACAGCGTGACGTGGCAGCAGGTCGGCGAACGCGTCGCCGACATCGCCGCCGGGCTGATCGCGCTGGGGGTCGCGCCGGAGGACCGGGTGGCGCTCGCCTCGTCGACGCGCTACGAATGGGTGCTCGTCGATTTCGCCGTGATGTGCGCGGGCGGCGCGACCACCACCGTGTATCCGACGACGCAGGCCGCCGATGTCGCCTACATCGTCGCCAATTCGGGAAGCCGGGTCGTCGTCGCCGAGGATCACGGCCAGCTCGACAAGCTGCTCGAGCGCCGAGCCGAACTGCCTGATGTGAGCAAAGTGGTACTCATCGACGGCAACGGAGACGGCGACTGGGTGATCGGGCTACCCGAATTGGAGCAGATGGGTAAGCAAATGCTCGCCGACGCTCCCGACGCCGTCGCCCAACGGGTAGCGGCCATCGGTCCGGACCAACTCGCCAGCCTGATCTACACGTCCGGCACCACCGGGCGCCCGAAAGGCGTGCGGCTGACCCACCGGGCGTGGACCTATACCGCCGCGGCCATCGACGCGCTGAACATCCTCGGGCCCGACGACCTGAACTTTCTGTGGCTGCCGCTGGCGCACGCATTCGGCAAGGTGATGCTGGCGTTGCCGCTGCAGGTCGGGTTCCCCACGGCGATCGACGGCCGGGTCGACAGGATCGTGGACAACCTCGCGGCCCTACGACCGACCATCATGGGCGCCGCGCCGCGCATCTTCGAAAAGGCTCATGCCCGCGTCGAGGGGATGGTCGCCGAGCGTGGACTGCTGACGAAGACGATGTTCGACTGGGCGATCCGGGTCGGCAAGAACGTATCCGAGGCCCGGCAGGCCGGGAGGCGACCGTCGCTGGGGTCCACGCTGGCCTACAAGGTCGCCGACCGCCTGGTGCTGAACACCATCCGGCAACGCTTCGGCGGCCGGTTGCGGTTCTTCGTCTCGGCGGCCGCCGCCCTGGACCGCGACGTCGCGCGGTGGTTCGACGCCGTCGGCATCATCGTCCTCGAGGGCTACGGCCTGACCGAGACCGCAGCCGCGTCATTCATCAACCGCCCCAACGCCTACCGCTTCGGGACGGTCGGCTGGCCGTTCCCTGCGACCGAGGTGAGGATCGCCGGCGACGGCGAGATCCTGCTCAAAGGGCCGGGGTTGATGACCGCGTACCACGAACTGCCTGACGCCACCGCCGAAGCGCTCGACGCCGCGGGCTGGTTCCACACCGGTGACATCGGGGAGATCGACGCCGACGGGTTCCTGAGGATCACCGACCGCAAGAAGGACATGTTCAAGACCTCGCAGGGCAAATACGTTGCGCCGTCGGCGATCGACGCGAAGTTCAAGGGCATGTGCCCGTATGTCAGCGAGCTGCTCGTCTACGGTGAGGGCAAGCCTTACTGCGTGGCGCTGGTCAGTCTCGACGGTGAAGCGATCGCGGACTGGGCCGCCAGGAACGGCCTGGCGGACAAGTCTTTTCCCGAGATCGCGCGCGACGAGAGGACGCGGGAGCTCATCGCGGGATACATCGACGCGCTCAACTCGGAGTTGAACCGGTGGGAGCAGATCAAGAAGTTCGCGATCGCCGACCACGAGCTCTCGGTCGAGTCCGGCGATCTGACGCCGAGCCTGAAGCTGCGCCGCAAGGCCGTCATCGACAAGTTCGCGGACCGGCTGTTGGCGCTCTATGAGCAATGAGCAATGAGCAATGAGCAATGAGCAATGAGCACGATTGCCTGCGCGGACCGGGCGTGCTCACCGGCAAGTTCCCGCGGCGAGATATCCGCGCTCGGCTCGAGGATATGGACGCGGTCGCAAAGCTCCTCGGCGTGCACAACGACGCCTCGCTGAACCACCCCGATGGGGGTCGTCAAGGGCTGGGTGTGAAGCGGCGGTCCCGGGCCGGGGGGATTTCCCGGGACCGCCGCGGCACAGGGCCCTTCAAGCTATCGCCGGCTGTCGGTGCGTGCTCAGTTCGCCGGTGTGATGAGCCCGTAATGACCGTCGTAGCGGTGATACAGGACGCTGCCGCGCTCTCGTGCGGTGTCGACGAAGAACAGGAACGGCAGGCCGAGCAATCCGATTCGTTCGATCGCCTGCTCGACGGTCAGCCGCGGCGCCGGCGCCGGACTGACCGTCAGCGGAAGCTCGAAGGGCTCCAAGTCATCGACGTCCTGCGGATTAACCTGCGCCACGCGGTATTCCGCAGGTCCGCCGCGATAGAGCACGCTGTCCTGCCTGGTCCCCTTTTCGGTGAAGAGATGGAAGTCGTAGTCGAGCAATTCCATCTCGAACGCCGCTTCGTCGACGGTACAGGTGGGCACGGAAAACGACTTGTGCCGCATGATCCGGCGTTCGCTTTCGGGCCGGGGGAAGTAGTTCGGCCGGTGGGTGGGCTCGGACTGGTGCCGCCATTGGTGCGGCCCGCCGCGGGGAGTTGCGCCCCGTCGGGATTCCCCATGCTCGGCGATGCGCTCCAGCCGTTGGCGGAGCCGCGCCTCGAGACGGTCGACGGCTTCGCGCGCTGTGACGCCTTCGGCCTGCGCGCGGACCAGTCTGCCGTCGACGTCGAGGTTGGCCTGCGCGATCACCCGGCGGGCCACCGCCGGGTTGCCCTGCTCGCTCAGCCTGACGTGAGCGTGCAGCACCGGCTCGTGGGTGAGCCGGCCGAGCTCGCCGATCTTGATCCGGGCGTAGTGGTCGGCGCCGGGCAGCTGGCCGTGTGTCGTGACCTCCACCTCGAAGGCGGCCGGTAACTCGTTGCGGTGTTTCATGATTCGTTGCTACGCTTCCCTGCTTCGTTGCTGTAGGACCAAAAGTCGGTGATGCAGGCCTGTGACCGGCTGGTGAGTATTGGCCGCGATGTCGCTCGACGTCAACGCGGACAACTGATTCGCCAGATCCGACTCGTCGATCAGCACGTCGACGCGGCACGTCGCGGCCTCCTCATCGTTGGCAGTCACCCAGGGTCTCCTCGCGTCCATGGCTGATGCCGATTCGACCACCGCCCCGGGGTTCGCAGTAGAGGCGGAAGTCCCGAGTCACGGGGTCGTTCGTCTGGGGTGAACCGGGCGGCGCAGCGCGCAGTGGCCTGGCCCGACCCGGCCGGCAGGTGGGCGGCTCGGGAGCCCGCGACCTGCCGGCCCGGCGCTCTGGCCGGCCCGCGGTCGCGCCAGGGTGACGACGTCCGCAGCCACGCCGCCCCGGGGCGTCGGCCGGTTTTTCGTGACCGGTGCCCGCACCACTCCCGCCGGCGCCTGAGCGCGCGGGCAGGCGAACACCGCTA
>NZ_JBYCLC010000102.1:0-10209 GCF_057473685.1 Mycobacterium sp. TH-M116
GCCCGCGCCGGTCTTTCGGGCGAATGCCGAAACCCGTTCCGCAGCATCGTGGTCCGCGCGGTGGAGGTGGTCTACGCGATCGAGGAGGCGCTGCGCATCATCGACGGCTACCAGCGCCCGTCGCGCCCGTTCGTCGAGGTGATCGCCCGTCCCGGCATCGGGCACGGCGTGAGCGAGGCGCCCCGGGGCCTGCTGTATCACCGCTACCGGATCGACGACGACGGGCTGGTCGTCGCCGCGACGATCATCCCGCCCACCTCCCAGAACCAGGCCGCGATCGAAGCCGACCTGGCCGGTGTCGTGGCCGGCAACCTTGCGCTCGACGACGCCGCGCTGACCACCCTGTGCGAACGCGTGATCCGCAGCCACGATCCCTGCATCTCGTGCTCGGCGCATTTCCTGACCCTGACGGTGCGGGGGCGATGACCGCCGGCACCGTCGTGATCGGGCTGGGCAACCCCTACCGGCGCGACGACGGCGTGGGCGTCGCCGCCGCGGCGGCGCTCGAGCGGCTCGCGTTGCCCGGCGTCGAAGTCCGCACGGCGATCTCGGACCCCATGGACCTGATCGAGGCATGGTCGGGCAGGGACCTGGCGGTGGTGATCGACGCCGTCGTCACGGCCGCCGCCGTGCCGGGCCGCGTCCGTCGGCGCGCGCCGGCCGACCTGGACACCGGCGACGGCCTGAGCTCGCACGGCCCCCACCTGGGGCGGGCCCTGGCGCTGGGCCGGGTGCTCGGACGGGTGCCCGGCGCGCTGGTGGTGTTCACCGTCGAGGTCGCCGACGTCGGGCACGGGACCGAGCTGACCCCCCGGGTCGCGGCCGCCGTGCCGGACGTGGTCGAGTGCGTCGCAGGGGTCTCGCGGCAGGGCCGTCGAACGAATTAGCCTGAACTGTACGGTGCGCGGGCACCTGCTACCCGGGGAGCGAGCACGGCATGAAGGTCAAGCGGGACGGCAGGCACCCCGCGGGGCCGCGCGGCAGGGAACGGGTGCTGGTCAGCGCCGACGTCCCGGCGGCCCGCGTCGTCAGCGTGGTGATGCTGGCGTGCGTGCTCGGCTGGTCGACGGTGCTGGTCGCGCGCCAGTACCTCGGCGCCGGCCGCGTCGCTCCCGGCCGGTTCGGTTGGTCGTTGGCGCTACTGGCCGCGGTCGCGCTGATCGCGCGGGGCATCTTTCTGGGGCGGCCGGTCACCGCCGGGCATGCCTGGGCGGCGGCCGGCGCGGTGGCCGGCGGGCTGTGCGCGCACTTCCTGTCGTTCGCCCTGCCCGGCAACCTCATGGTTGCCGGCGCCGGGGCGGTGCTCATGTGGCCCACCGCGAGCCGGCCGCAGCCCGACCTGTTGGCGCAGGTCTGGGCGCTGGTCGACGCCACGCACGCGGATGCGCTGGCGCCCTTCGCGATGCACTCGAGCAAGAGCTATTTCTTCAACGCCGAGGGGTCCGCGGCGATCGCCTACCGTGCCCGGCTCGGATTGGCCGTGGTCAGCGGCGACCCGATCGGCGATGAGGCCCGTTTCGACGCCCTGGTGGACGATTTCGTCCGCATGTGCCGCGAGCGGGGCTGGCGGATCATCGTGCTGGCCGCGGGCGGGCGGCGGCTGGGGCTGTGGCGCGGCGGGGCGGTGCGCTCGCCGGTGCTGTCCGTGCCGATCGGCCACGACGTCGTCGTCGACGTCGCCCGGTTCAGCCTGCGGGGACGCCGGTTCCGCAACCTGCGCCAAGCGGTGCAGCGCACCCGTAACTGCGGGGTCAGCGTCGAGATCGTCGACGAGCAGCGCCTCGACGGTCCGCTGACCGCCCAGCTCACCGAGGTGCTGTACGCCGCGCACCGCGCGGCACGCACCGAACGCGGCTTCTGCATGAATCTCGACGGGGCCCTGCAGGGTCGTTTCCCCGGGATCAGGCTGGCCATCGCCCGCGACCGCGGGGACCGGGTGGTGGCCTTCCATCGCTACGCCACCGCCGGGCACGGATCCGAAATCTCCCTCGATGTGCCGTTTCGGCGCCCCGACGCCCCCAACGGGGTCGACGAACGGCTCAGCGTCGAGATGATCCTCGCGGCGCAGTCATCTGGTGCCCAGCGGCTGTCGCTGGCTTTCGCGTCATTTCCCGAGATCTTCGACGCTGCCCACCCGAGGCTGGCGCAGCGTGTCGCCTACCGGCTGATCCATCTGCTGGATCCCCTGATCCGCCTGGAGTCCCTCTACCGCTACCTGTGCAAGTTTCACGCGGTGGGGGAACGGCGCTACGTGGTGCTGTGCGGGCGTGACATCCCGGCCGCGCTGATCGTGCTGCTGTCGCTGGAATTCCTGCCGCGCCCCCGCCGGCTCAGGCGCGGACCGAATCCTGCTGCAGCTGGCCGCCGAACCGGAAGCGGCGACCGGTGACCTGCCGTGGAATCACCCGCACATAGTGCGATTTCTCCGATGTCGTCCACGGCAGCACCTGGGCGCGGTCGGCGTCCTCGATCTCCTCGGCGGTGTGAAGCGAGCGGGCCGTGCCCCGCACGATCACGCTCCAGCCCTCGGCGACGTCGTGGTCGTCGACCTCGAACAGCACGTCATGGTTGATCGCGGTGCTGACCAACTTGGTGCCCTCGGCGGTGCGGAACAGCACGCTGCGGCGCTGCACAGCGTAATTCACCGGGAAGATCTCGGGTTGGCCGCCGACGCTGGTCACCAGTCGCCCCAGCGTCACACCCGCCAGCAGGTTCCAGCATTCGCTCTCCGGCAGGACGGTGACCCCATCGTCGATCATGGACATCGGCCATTCCCTTCATCGGTGCGGGCCTCTCATCAGCGCGGCCCCTTCGTCGAAGCGGCTGTGCCTTCGATGCTAACCGGCGGGTGCGCCGCGGGCGCCGGTCGAAGGTCCCGCGGCGCGGGGACCAAAGTTGTTCGACCCCGTGACCGGTATCCGGTGCCGGCGTTGTGGACCCCTCCACCCAGGGAGGACGTCAAATGCATCAGGATTCGCTGAATCTTCCCAGTAACAACCACGTTGGGTGTATACGAGAAGGCCTCCCCATCGTTTGCCGCCTGACCCGTCGCGCAAGAGAGACGAAAGTCAACGGCCGCCGGGTGCGGGGCCCAATGACGCGGCCCCGGGGACCAAGGACTCTGGCAGCGTCGGCCCGGATGGCCGAAGGTCGAAGGCAGGCGAGGGCATCAGGCGAAGGCATCAGGCAAAGGCATCAGGCAAAGGCATCAGGCAAAGGCATCAGGCGAAGGCAGGTGACGAATGACCCGGACGACGGTCGACACCATGGTGATCACGAGGGCGGTGGAGTTGGCGTGCCGCGCTCCCTCGCTGCACAACAGCCAGCCGTGGCGATGGGTGGCCGGCGGGGCGGTCGTCGACCTGTTCGCCGATCCGCACCGGATAGTGACCGCGACCGACGGCTCGGGTCGTGAGTCGATCATCAGTTGCGGGGCGGTGCTCGACCACTTCCGCGACGCGATGCTTGCGGCCGGCTGGGACTCCGGTGTGGACCAATTCCCCAACCCCGGCAATCTCGACCACCTGGCCTCGATCGACTTCGCTGCGGCCGACTACGTCACCGACGCCCAGCGCGAGCGCGCCGCGGCGATCGCGCGGCGCCGGACCGACCGGCGTCCGTTCGACGCCCCCAGGGACTGGGCGTCGTTCGAGCCCGCGTTGCGCAGCGCGTTCGACCCCCGGCTGGCCACCCTGGACGTGCTGGCCGACGAGGCGCGGCCGCGCCTGGTGGAGGCGTCGCGGCTCACCGAGGTCCTGCGCCGCTACGACGACCTCTACCATCACGAATTGCGTTGGTGGACGGCGCCGTTGCGGGAATCCGAAGGGATCCCCGAGAGCGCGCTGCCGTCTGAGGCGCAGGGGAGCGACGTCGACGTGAACCGCCGCTTCCCGGCCAACGGGCAGGCCGAGCAGGGTCCGGCCGTCCACGACCAGGCGACGATCGTGGTCCTGTCCGGCTACGGGGACACCCGCGCGGACTGGCTCGACTGCGGGCAGGCACTCTCGGCGGTGCTGCTGGAGTGCACCATGGCCGGGTTGGCGACCTGCACGGTCACCCACATCACCGAGGTGCAGGCCGGCCGCGACATCGTGCGGGAACTTCTCCCCGACACCACGGTGGTGCCACAGGTGCTGATCCGGGTCGGCCCGGAGCCCGCGGGCGAGCCCCCGGAGCCGACGCCGCGCCGGCCGTTGGACGACGTGCTGCACCTGCGGAACTGAAACCCTCTCGACACAGGAACGCCCTCGATCGCTAGGAGCTCTGCGATGTTCGACTCATACCCGCCCAAGTCGGTGGTCGTCGGTGTCGACGGATCGCAGGCGGCGATGCGGGCCGCGTGCTGGGCGGTGGACGAGGTTGCCGGGACCGATGTGCCGCTGCGCCTGCTCCATGTCGCCCGCACAGACCCGGGTGCCGGCCCGCTCGAGGCCAGGGTGGCATTGGCGGCGGCGGAGGAGATCGTGCACGAGGCGTACAGTGCCGTCGAGGCCCTGGGCAGACCCGTCAAAGTCCAGACCGAGGTGCTCGACGGCGAGCCGGTGCCGACGCTGGTCGCGGCCTCGCGTTCCACCGGGTTGCTCTGCGTCGGCGACACCGGGGCCGCGCAGCATCCGGAGGGCTGGCTGGGTTCCACCGCAAGGGAATTGGCGCAGTCGGCGCACTGCTCGGTCGCCATCGTCAGGGGCGCGCGCCACGGCGTGGACGCCACCGACCGGCGCTGGATCGTCGCCTGTGTGGACGGGTCGCCGGAAGACGTCGACGTGCTGGACCTCGCGCTCGACGAGGCGGAGCGCCGGCATGCCCGGCTGCGAGTGGTGACCGAGCAGGAGCCCGGCGGGGCCCCGGGCGGCAGCGGTGGCGTCCTACTCGATCCGCATCTGGTGCGCTGCCTGGACGGCCATCCCGACGCGCACATCGACACCGCCGTGCTGCGCGGTCCCCTCCGCGACTACCTCGCCGAGCAAGCCGCGTTCATCCAACTGGTCATGGTCGGCGCTGCCCGGACCGCCGAGGTGCGCCAGCTGCTCGGCCCGGACGGCGCCCTTGCGCTGCGCGGCAGCGACTTCTCGCTGCTCATCGTCGGGCCCGAGCGGCCGGGCCGCTGAGAAAGTCCTGCGTCATGGCCTGCATCGGGGTGCGCGGGTAGCCGCCCGGGCGACCTGATCGCGCGGGCCGACGAATGGCCCGCCGGTACGGGACTTCGGTCCCTATCGCCGGTGGGCGCGGACTGCTCAGGATGGACCTGTCGATGCTGACGTCGACGGTGATCGCGGACTCAGGAGCGGTGCCCCATGACCGGTGCCTCATGACTAGAGCAACCGATGTCATCCGTCACTCGCCGCGGCGGGTCTTCCGTGACCGTCGCGAGGCCGGCCGGGTGTTGGCGAGCCTCCTGGAGACCTACCGCGACCAGCCCGACGTGATCGTTCTGGGCCTGGCCCGTGGCGGAGTGCCGGTGGCGTGGGAGGTGGCGGCCGCGCTGCATGCTCCGCTGGACACGTTCGTCGTTCGCAAGCTCGGTGCTCCCGGCCACGAAGAGTTCGCCGTGGGGGCGCTGGCGAGTGGAGGCCGCGTCGTGGTCAACGACGATGTCGTGCGGGGCCTGCGCGTCACCCCGCAACAGATGCGCTACATCGCCGAGCGGGAAGGCCGGGAGCTCGCGCGACGCGAGGCCGCCTACCGCGACGGACGACCGCCCGTCGATGTCACGGGCAAGACGGTCATCCTCGTCGACGACGGCCTGGCCACCGGCGCAAGTATGTTCGCGGCCGTGCAGGCGCTTCGGGAGGCGCAGCCCGCCCGCATCGTGATCGCGGTGCCCGCAGCCCCGGAGTCCACGGTCCGCGAATTCGCGAGCCTGATCGATGACGTCGTCTGCGCGACGATGCCGACGCCGTTTCTCGCGGTCGGAGAATCGTTCTGGGATTTCCGGCAGGTCACCGACGAGGAGGTCCGCCAGCTGCTCTCCACCCCGACCACGGAGCCGACCGCCACAGCGGCGACGACAAGCGTTGCGGCGCACAGCGCTGCCGAGGTGCTCGCCGGAGTGGTCATCGACGCTCCCGGCGGCGTCCCACCACTGGCCGCCCTGGAGGAGCTGATCGGCGACGCGCGGGTCGTCCTGATCGGCGAGAGTTCGCACGGCACCCACGAGTTCTATGAGGCCCGCGCCGAGATCACCAGGTGGCTCATCGAGGAGAAGGGCTTTTGCGCCGTCGCCGCGGAGGCGGACTGGCCAGACGCCTACCGGGTGAACCGGTATGTGCACGGCATCGGCGACGACACCACCGCCGACGAGGCCCTGCGCGGGTTCGAGCGCTTCCCGGCCTGGATGTGGCGCAACGTGGTGGTCCGCGACTTCGTCGACTGGCTGCGCGAACGCAACCGGCGCCTCGAGTCCGACGGACTCCGTCAAGCCGGGTTCTACGGCCTGGATCTCTACAGCCTGCACCGCTCGATGCACGAAGTCATCGGCTACCTGGACAGGGTGGACCCCAAGGCGGCGGCGCGGGCCCGCAGCCGATACGCCTGCTTCGACCACGCCTCGGCCGAAGACGGCCAGGCGTACGGCTTCTCGGCGGCGTTCGGCGCGGGACCGTCGTGCGAGAAGGAGGCCATCGACCAGCTGGTCGACATCCAGCGCAACGCGCTGGCCTATGCGCGCATGGACGGGCTGATCGCCGAGGACGAGCTCTTCTACGCTCAGCAGAACGCGCAGACGGTGCGCAACGCAGAGGTCTACTACCGCGCGATGTTCAGCGGGCGCGTCACCTCGTGGAACCTGCGCGACAAACACATGGCGCAGACACTCGATGCGCTGCTCGAACACCTGGACCGCCACCCAGACGTGCCGCCAGCGCGAATAGTGGTGTGGGCGCACAACTCTCACGTCGGCGACGCGCGGGCCACCGAGGTGTGGGCCGATGGGCAGCTCACCTTGGGCCAGCTTGTTCGCCAGCGGTACGGCAAGGAATCGCGGCTTATCGGGTTCAGCACCTACACCGGCACGGTCACCGCGGCCGGCGAATGGGGCGGCATCGCCGAACGCAAGGCCGTGCGGCCGGCGCTGCACGGCAGCATCGAAGAGCTCCTGCACGAGACCGGCAAGGCCGCCTTCCTGGTCTCGGCCCGCCTCACCCCGGGCGCCGCCGAACCGCTGAGCACCGTCCGGCTGGGCCGTGCCATCGGAGTGATCTACCTGCCCGCCACCGAGCGGCAGAGCCACTACTTCCACGTGCGGCCCGCGGACCAGTTCGACGCGATGATCCACATCGACCGGACCCGGGCGCTGCAACCTCTGGAGCCGACGAGCGTCTGGGTCGCCGGCGAGACACCGGAAACGTACCCGAGCGGCCTGTGATGGAGGCATCCGCCGGGCCGGCGCACACCGCGTGAGGACGAACGGCGTCACGGGTGAGGTCCAACGGCCCCTCCGCGACGGCCCACGGCGCGCTAGCCTGACATGCAGGCACAGAACGAGTCGGGAGCCGAGATGAACCAGCCGGACGCCAAGTCGGTCGTCGTGGGCATCAACGGCTCGCGGGCCGCGGTCAACGCCGCGAAATGGGCTGTTGACGAGGCGCGCAGCCGGCAGTTGCCGCTGCGGCTCGTGTATGTCATCGCCGACCAGGGCGTCGCCGACCAGGGCGCGCAACCCGGGTCCGAGCCCGCCTCCGAGCGCGAGGTCGAGCTCGGCGAAACGGCGCTGTCGGAAGCGGAGTCCGCCGTGCAGGGCGAACACAAGCCGGTCGAGATGGAGACGGCGATTCTCTCGGGAGACCCCGCGCAGGTCCTGGTCGGCGCATCGCAGGAGGCGGCGCTGGTCGCCGTGGGCACCGCGCGGCGCGGATGGGCCACCGACGGTCTGCTGGGCCCCACCGCCGCCGGCCTGGTGGCGAACGCGCGCTGCCCGGTGGCCGTCATCCGCAGCAATCCGGATGGTTCTCCGACGCAGCTCGGGGTGATCGCGGTGGTGCTCAACGACGATCCCGACAACGACGAGGTCGTGCACCGGGCCATGGAGGAGGGACGCCTCCGGCACGCCACCGTGCGGCAGATCGACCGGCGACTGGACAGCTGGGTCCGGCGCTACCCGGACGTCCCCGTGCAGACAGTCGCCGCGGGTGCCGGGATGAACCCCGACGAAAGCCACGGCACTGCAATCGAATTGGCTGTCGTGGGCGGTGCCGACGCCGATCGGATGGCCGGACTCGCCACTCCCAACTGCCACCCGATCGTCGGCTATCCCGACTGCTCGGTGCTCGTCGTCCGCCAATAGGCTTCCGGGTCCACAGTGAACGAGTCAGCGATGAACGAGTCCACGCAACCCCGGTCGGTCGTCGTCGGCGTCGATGGCTCGAAAGCGGCGCTGCGCGCTGCGTTGTGGGCGGTCGACGAGGCCGTCAGCCGCGGTGTCACCCTGCGCCTGCTCAGCGTGGTCGAGCCGGGTGCGTCCCCGGACGGCGCGGAACGCGCGGTCAACCACGCGGTCGCCGCCATCGAGGCGACGGGCGCGCCGCCGAAATTGGACACCCGCATCACCGCCGGGCCCGCGGCCCGGTCGCTGATCAGCGCCTCGGCGTCGCCGGACCTGCTGTGCGTGGGTGCCGTCGGGTTGCGTCACTTCCAGCCCGGGCGGCTCGGTTCCACCGCCGCCGCTGTGGCCACGGCGGCGCACTGTCCCGTGGCGATCGTTCGGGGCGGTGACCACCAACCCGGCCGGCCCATCGGTCCCGCTGCGGCGATCGTCGTCGAACTCGGCGGGTTCACCGACAGCGAAGACGCCGACACCGTGCTGGCCGCCGCGATCGGGGAGGCCCGACTGCGCGACGCCGCCCTGTATGCGCTCGTGCACGGCCCTACGGCCGACGCGGGCGCCGTGCGGCCGGACGACGACCACCGGGCGCTGGCCGACCTGGATCGCCGGCTGGCCCGGTGGACACGGCGCTACCCGGACCTACGGGTGCAACCGATTGTGGCCCGGGGCGGTCTGCTGGAACATGTGGCCCACCACCGGCCGGTGCAGTTGGCGGTCGTCGGTGCCCGCAACCGGCAGCGCCTGGCCGAACTCGTCGGACCGGTCGGCAGTGCGGCATTGCAGGCTGCCGACTGCTCGTTGCTCGTCGTCAACCGGCGGCATCTCTGAGCGCTGACGGCGCTCGGCCGTACGGGATCGACACGGGATCGATACGGGATCGGTATGGGATATTGGGTCGGTGGTCGGTCGACGACCCGTGCCACGACCGGCAGGAAGGACTCGCAATGGTCAAGGTTTTCCTGGTCGACGACCATGAGGTGGTTCGCCGCGGTCTTGCCGACCTGCTCGCCTCCGATCCTGAGTTGGAGATCGTCGGCGAAGCCGGCTCGGTCTCGGAGGCCAAAGCCCGGATACCGGCGCTGCAGCCCGACGTCGCCGTGCTCGACGTGCGCCTGCCCGACGGCAACGGGATAGAGCTGTGCCGCGACCTGGTGTCGGATCACCCGGACTTGCGCTGCCTGATGCTGACGTCGTTCACCTCCGACGAAGCCATGCTCGAGGCCATCCTGGCCGGAGCCAGCGGCTACGTCGTCAAGGACATCAAGGGCATGGAGCTGGCGCACGCCATCAAGGAGGTGGGCGCCGGGAAGTCCCTGCTGGACAACCGCGCGGCCGCCGCGCTGATGGCCAAGCTGCGCGGCGCGGCCGAGCGCGAGGACCCGCTGTCCGCGCTGACCGAGCAGGAGCGCACACTGCTCGGGCTGCTCAGCGAGGGGCTGACCAACAGGCAGATCGCCGCCCGGATGTTCCTGGCCGAGAAGACGGTGAAGAACTACGTCTCCCGGTTGCTGGCCAAACTGGGCATGGAGCGGCGCACCCAGGCGGCGGTGTTCGCGTCGAAACTGGATCGGGGTTCGGGCGCGCCGCACGCACCGACGCGAATACCGCCCGACTGACCGCAGCTCCCCTGGCACATTGGGGCTAAGCTCGCCCAAGGCACTTCTGCACGGGATGGCTCATCACCGCTTTTCCCGACGCGCGGTGCTGGATGTTCGCTTCTGTGGAGGTATCGGGTCCGTGGCAGGCGAGGAGCGCGGCTCGGCTTTCGCCGGGCTCGGCCAACCCGGGCTGGTCGGCAGGATGCACGAGCAGCTCGATGAGCTGCTCTCCGCGCGTGACCAGATGGAGCAGCTGCTGCGCGTGATCGTCGAGATCGGTGCCGGCCTGGA
>NZ_JBYCLC010000103.1:0-9500 GCF_057473685.1 Mycobacterium sp. TH-M116
GTGCGCTGGAATACGTAGAGCCGCTGCGCCGCCGCGGCCAGATGCGGCACGCACTGGACCGCGGTCGCGCCCGTGCCGATGATGCCGACGCGCTTGGCCGCCAGGTTCTCCAGCTGCGCGCCGGTGTAGCCGTAGTCCCACCGGCTGGTGTGGAAGGCGTGGCCGCGGAAGCAGCCGAGGCCGTCGATGCCGGGCAGTTTGGGTCTGGCCTGGTAGCCGTTGGCCATGGACACGAACTTGGCCCGCATCTCGTCGCCGTGGTCGGTGCGGATGATCCAGCGGGAAGCTACCGCGTCCCAGCGGATTTCGTGTACATCAGTCCGTAGGCAGGCGTCGCGGTAGAGGTCGTAGTGCCGCGCGATGCGCTGGCAGTGCGCGAAGATCTCCGCACCCGTGGCGTATTTCTGCGTGGGGAGGTAGCCGAGTTCCTCGAGTAGCGGGATGTAGACATAGGATTCGACATCGCAGGCGATCCCCGGGTACCGGTTCCAGTACCAGGTGCCGCCGACGTCGGCCGCCCGGTCGATCAGCCGCACACTGTCCACACCGAGCTGGCGCAGCCGCGCCCCGGTGAGCAGGCCGCCGAAGCCGGCGCCGATGATCGCCACGTCGACCTCGTCGGTGATCCGGTCGCGGGTGAACGCCCCGTCCACCCAGGGGTCCTCGGCGAAGCGGGCGAATGCGCCCGCCGTCTCGACGTACTGCGCGATCCCGTCGGGCCGCAGTCGGCGTGCCCGCTCCTCGGCGTATTTGGCGCGCAGCGCCTCGACGTCGAACGCCAGGCCGGTGGTCTCGGTCAAGGCCTCGGGCTCCCTTCCCGCGACCCCGACTATATAATCAATCGTTTGATCACATCAAGGGTGCGGCGCCGAGCAGTGTCCCCCCGACCATCCGCTTGGCCGACGCCAGCGCCGCGTGGTAGTCCTCCGGCGGCAGGGTGGCCGCCAGTTCGGTCAGGCCGTAGACCAGTGAGTAGACGGCGTCGACCGCGCCGCGCGGGTCCGCCCGCCCGGCCAGCTCGCCGCGACGGCGTCCCTGTTCGACGACGGTCTCGATGATCTCACGTAACGCGTGGAAGCCGGTGTCGCCCGCTGCCCCCGAGCCTGCTGCGGCCGCGCCTTCGGCCCGGATCGCCCACTCGAACGCGGCCAGGTGGGGATACTCGCGCATCAGCCGGCCGGACTCCTCGAGCACCGCCTCGATCCGGTCGACGACGTCGCCGGCCCCGGCGGCGGCCGCACGCAGCCGCGGCAGCGCCACGTCGGTCCGCTCCGCGACGGCGGCCTCGATGAGGTCGGACTTGGTCGGGAAGTAGTTGTAGAGACTGGCGCTGGTCATCTCCGCCGTGCGGGCGATCTGGCGGATCGTCGCCCGCGAGTAGCCCACCTCGGCCACGCAGCGCATGGTCGCAGCGATGATCCGCCGGCGGGTCTGATCGCCGCTGGATCCGACCGGCCGACCCAGTCGCGGCGCCGCCATGGTGGTGTCCTTTCCTGCACCGCACCGCCCGTCGGGCACGATGTCGGTGCGGCCGAATATGATCGTGTGATCGATTAGTGTGGCACGGGCACGGGCACGGGCACGGGCACGGGCACGGAGGTGCGCGGTGGGAGTTCGACCGGCCGGCGGCGGGCGTCGCGCGGCATGACCGGCACCCGGTCCCGGCTGGGCCGCCCGGTGGGCGCCGACGGTGAGCAGACCCGCGCGCGAATCCTGGGCGCAGCCATGCGCTGCGTGGCCGCGGTGGGCTACTCGCGGGCGACGATCCGCCAGATCGCCCGCACGGCCGAGATGACCAGCGGCAGCCTGTATCACTACTTTCCCAACAAGTCCGAGTTGCTCGACGCGGCCGTGCGCGAGATCCAGGAGATCGCCGTGCCCCGGCTGCGCGCCGCCGCCGCGCGCACCGACGATGTCGTCGGCCGCCTCGAGGCCGTGCTGGAGGAGTCGGATCGGCTGATGCGCGAGTATCCCGATCTCGCCGCGTTCGAACGGGCGATCCGCGCCGAAAGCAGCGCCGCCGGACCCGGTCGGCCGGCGCACGCGGGACTGCAGGTACTGCGCGACGTGATCAGCGAGGTCGTCGAGGACGCCCGGGCGCGGGGCTCGCTGCCCGCCGACATCGAGCCGGGCGCCGCCGTGGACGCCATCTACGCCTTGACACGGGGCCTGACGGAGCGGGCTGCGAGCCTGACACCCGGCGCGTACGCGGCCACCCTGGCGTCGGCCAGGAGCCTGCTGCGCGGAACTTTGTTCGCCCGCGCACCCGGCGGTCCCCGACGATGACCCTGCTCGCCGCACCGCGGCTCGCCATACACGCGTTCCCACAGGTGCAGTTTGGTTTTCACCGCACCACAGCCGGAACACATTTTCGAGCTGGGGAACCATCTGTCGGCTTTGACCAGATGCGATCCATACCAGCGTGTTTTGTAGTCGAGTTGGCGAAACATCTCACCAAGGCCGGCATCAGCTAGCGCCCGGTTGAGGCCGGTCTTGGCGGTGGCGCCGTTTGGCAGGAACGCGCCAGGATTGTCGGGGTCGGGTTTGGGTTTCGGGCGGCGCATCATGTTCTTGACCGCCAGCGTCTCCCCACCGATCACCTGATGGGTTTTCGCCAGGCTCGTGGTGAGCTTATGGATCCGATTGGCCCGCAGATTCGCCACCCTGGCATGCGCCCGGGTGATCTCGGCCTGAGTCGACTCCCAGCCGCGCGACGCGTCCTGCTTCTGCCGGGCAGCTACGTTCCAGGGACCCCTTTGGCGCGCCGCTTTGCGTTGCAGCGCCCGCAGTTTCCTCAACGCCCGCTTGAACTCGCGGGGCGCGGTGTGACGGGCGATCTCGATCCCGTCCGGGCCGGCCACCACCAGCAAGTCCTTCACCCCGGCGTCGATGCCTACCACCGGCACGTCCGCTGTGACGCTGGCGAACAGCGTGGCTGGTCGGCGACGAACGGCACAAGTGAACGACACCAGCCACCGGCCCCGTGGGAAGCGCACCGTGGCACTCAGTATCCGCGCCGTGCCCGATTCAAGACGCCGTCCCAGCTTGCGAGTGGACTCGTGAGTATGGATCGTGCCCAGCACCGGCAGCGTGACGTGATGACGCGACGGCTCCACCCGCATGGCGCCGGTAGTGAACGTGAAGCTCTTGGCCGCCCGGCCTTTGTGTTTGAATTTCGGGAAGCCCATTTTCGGGCCTTTACGCTCACCGGTGCGTGAATCGTCCCAGTTCGACAGCGCCTCAGCGAGGTTGGCCACCGCATTGGCGTACGCCTCTTTACTGTTGTCCTGCCACCACGGGGAGCCATTGTCGCGTACCGCTACCTGATGCTTAATCTGGTTCCATCGGTTGCGTAGCTCTTGAAACGACCACGACACGACCGGCGTCAGCTGATCATCAGGAATCCCGTAAGAGCGTTCCGCCTTGCGCTGGTCCAGATTGGCTTTCACCGCGGCCAGCATCGTGTTGAACGCGAACCGCGCACCACCAGCATGCGACTCCAGCGCTACCACTTGGGCCGACGTCGGGTCCAGCGCGTACTGATACGCCTGCAAAACCCACCCCGACGAAACCTCCACCAACTCACCAGTTAAAGGATCGGTGTCATAGAGCGTGAACAGCACCGACACCGCCTCCACCACCGCCCGATGCGCCTCGAAATCCCCGCCGACATCCACCCGCGCTGACAATGTCGGCGTGCCATCGCGTTTCGGCTTGCCCGGCATATGCACACCACCGGTCGCCGCAGCGACTCTGGCGGCCTGTGCCCTGGTGCGCATCTGCACAATCATCTACGCCGCCTCACCACCGTCACCCCGCTTGGCGGCGGTAACCGCGCGCATCGCGCGGTTGCGCGCACCGGCAAATCTTGGGCCCTAAGCCGGGCGCACATCGACGTAAGCACCTCGATCATGTCTCGCACCAGATCATCGGTCGTCTCCCCATCGTCGACGATCACGATGCGCCGCCCCTGCGCAGCCAGCGGTGGCCCACCCGGTCAGTCAGGCCACCTGACGGTCCAAATCCGAGCGCTGATCATGCGACGAGACCCGCGCATACAGCACCACACGCTCGTCACCTGCCGCTGCGACATCAACCAAGATAGTGCCCGAGGGCAGCCGTCGAAACGGCACCGGCATCCGATCCTCACGCACCCACGCATAAGCCGTCTGCGGATGCACACCCACTGACCGTGCCCACGCCGCCAACTTCACAACAATTAGCCAAACATACATCCACTCACAAACACACACATCCACACGCGTCTCGCCGAACAGTTCGCAACCCTTCCCCAGGTGTGAATCAGCCCGTGGCGTAGCGATCGCGCAGCTTCGTCAACGTTGCCTCGATGCCCGCCGCGTTGGCCTTCAAGGCCCCGCTGAGTTCGTAGTATTTGTTCTTGATCGGGCCGCCGTCGCGGTAGTCGAACGTCTCGGTGACTCGCGTCGACGTCGGCGACAGCGAGTCGAATTCCCACCGCCAGCGGTGGCCCATCGGGTGACGCCACTCGACCACTTCGTTCGGCGTCAGGACGCTCACCGTGCTGGTGATGCGGTAGGGCACACCGAACATCTTCATGTTGGTCGAAAATTTGGATCCGACAACGATTTCCGCCGGCACTTTGACGGTGTCGCGAACGGTGCCCGACCCGTCGAGCTCATGGTGGCGGCGCGGGTCGGCGGCCAACGCATACAGTTCCTCGGCCGGGGCGGCCACTTCCACGGACCGGCTTATCTGTCGGGGTCCCGCATCGACAACGGCAACTTTCATGATGTCTCCCTCCGGTTGGACGACGGCGTCGGCCCGAACGTTACGCTTCGCCGAGTCGCGCTTGGCAAGAAAGGAAATCCAGGTACCCATGAGCCAATCGATCCCGGGCAAGGTGGCGCTGGTCACCGGCGCTGCGCGTGGACAGGGCCGGGCACACGCGGTACGGCTCAGCGCCGAGGGCGCCGACATCATCGCCGTGGACATCGCCGGGCCCCTGCCGCCCAGCGTTCCCTACGACTCGCCGACGCCCGAAGACCTGGCGGAGACAGCCCGCCTGGTCGGCGCCAACGGCAGGCGGGCCGTCACCGCTGCGGTGGACATCCGCGACCTCGACGCGCTCAAAGCCGCAGTCGAGGACGCGGTCGGCGAACTCGGCCGGCTCGACATCATCGTCGCCAACGCCGGAATCTGCAGCCCGGCGCCCTGGGACCAGATCACCCCCGAGGCGTTCCGCGACACCATCGACACCAACGTGACCGGCACCTGGAACACCGTGATGGCCGGTGCGCCGCACATCGTCGAGGGCGGTCGCGGCGGCTCGATCGTCCTGATCGGGTCGGCTGCCGGCATCAACATGCAGTCGTTCATGATCCACTACACCGCGAGCAAACATGCCGTCGTCGGGATGGCGCGCGCCTTCGCCGCCGAACTCGGCCGGCACAACATCCGGGTCAACAGCCTGAACCCGGGCGCGGTCGCCACCCCGATGGGCACCGGCCGCATGCGCGACGCGCTGCGCTCGGCCGCCGACAGCTACCCGCACCTGCGCGGCCTGCACAAGCCGCTGCTGCCGGAGGGCGTCGCGCAGCCCGAGGACATCGCCGACGCGGTTGCCTGGCTGGTTTCCGACGGGTCCCGGCTGGTGACGGCCAGCCAGGTGTCGGTGGACATCGGGGTCGGCTACGTCTGATCCCCACGGGTTGGCCGTCCCCGGTGGCAACCCACCGGGGGAATACCTTGGGAGTGGATCGGTCGGCCGGGTCTGCCCCGCGGTCGGCGACGAGGGAAGGAGCATCGTGACCACCAGCGAATACCAGGTCACCGGAATGAGCTGCGCGCACTGCGAGGCCGCCATCCGCAGAGAAGTGAGCCGGATCCCGGGCGTCGACAGCGTGGCCGTCAGCGCGGACACCGGCAGGCTCGTCGTCGCGAGCTCCTCGCCAATGGACACCAGGGCGGTGCTCGAGGCCGTCGACGAAGCCGGCTACGAAGCGGTCCTCGTGGCGTGCGAGCAGGTCGCTGGGGAGAGCACATCGTGATCGAGGCGGTCCGCAATCGGAATTAACGAAAGTCAGGACTGTTGAGCAACGTCATCGACCGGCTGTCGTTGCTGCACGGCTGGTTGCCGGCGACGGTGCAGGGACTCGCGCTGTTCGTGGCCCTCACCGCAGCCGGATGGCGCCGCCGCCGGTGGCGCGGCTGGGCACTACTCGCGGCGCTCGGCCTCGCGGCGGTGGTGACGGCGCTGTCGTACTGGTACATCACGACGCTGGGCGTGGCCGGCGACCCGGCGCCGGTCGCGCTGTGGCTCTGGATAGCGATGAGCGGACTCGCCGCCGCGGTGCTCGTGCTCGGCTGGCCGGGCGCCCGGTGGTGGCGGCGCGCGCTGGCGGTGCTTTCGGTGCCGCTGTGCGTGGTGTGCGCCGCGTTGGCGCTCAACGGCTGGGTCGGCTACTTCCCCACGGTGCTCTCCGCGTGGAATCAGCTCACGGGCGTACCGCTGCCCGACCAGATCGACCGGCTGCGGGTGACGGAGATGCAGATCGCCCACACCCGCCCGACCAAGGGTGTTGTGGTGCCCGTGATGACCGGCTCCGAGGTGTCCCATTTCCCGCACCGCCAGGAACTGGTGTACCTGCCGCCGGCGTGGTTCGGCAGCAATCCCCCGCCCCGGCTCCCGGCGGTGCTGATGATCAGTTCGGCCTTCAACACCCCGGCCGACTGGCTACGTACCGGCAACGCGTTCAACACCGTCGACGACTTCGCGGCGCGCCATCACGGTTTCGCCCCGGCCCTGGTGTTCGTCGACGCCACCGGCTCGTTCGACAACGACACCGAGTGCGTCAACGGCCGCCGAGGCAATGCGGCCGACCACCTGACCAAAGAGCTTGTCCCGTTTGTTGTCTCGAACTTCGGAGTAAGCCCCGACCGCGCCAACTGGGGCGTCGTCGGCTGGTCGATGGGCGGGACGTGCGCCGTCGATCTGACCGTGATGCACCCGGAGATGTTCAGCGCGTTCGTCGACATCGCCGGCGACCGCGGACCCGACATCGGCGGCAGGGAGCAGACGATCGCCCGGTTGTTCGACGGAGACGTCGCCGCCTGGGCATCATTCGACCCGGCTACCGTCATCGCCCGGCACGGTCACTACGAGGGGGTCTCGGGATGGTTCGACGTTCCGTCGTCGAGGACCCAGAACCTCGCCGAGACCGGCCCCGCCCTCGCCGCCGCCGGCGCCGACCCCGCCGCCAACCCCGAGGGCCAGGACGCCGCCGCCCGGGCGCTGTGCGAAATCGCCGGTGCGCACGGGATCGACTGCGCCGTGGTCACCCAGCCCGGCCGGCACGACTGGCCGTTCGCCGCCCAGGCTTTCGCCGCGTCACTGCCGTGGCTGGCCGCGGAACTCAACACCCCCGGGACCGAGCCTGTCGGGTTCCGGCGTTGACGGCGGCTTTGGGCGGCTGCGGGCGTGGTACCTCGGCTACTATAAGACGGACCGTCTCGTCTCGTATACGTTGAGTAGGTGGCCCCGATGACCGAGGACACGATTCAGGCGCTGCTGCGCAAGCGCATGTCCGATAAGGCGGTCGCCGTCAAACACACTGACCTGCAATGGGATTGGGGCCTTTACCTAAGGGGGTCGGCGGCCCGCGCGGCGGCCCTGATCGCCGCTGGCGACCCGAATCGGCCCCTGCACATCGGCGCGCTGCTGGGCAACGGCCCCGAGATGCTGAGCCAGATGGCGGCGGCGGGGCTCGGCGGATACGTGCTGTGCGGCCTGAACACCACCCGGCGCGGCGAGTCGCTGGCCGCCGACATCCGCCGCGCACACTGTCAGTTGGTCGTGACCGACGCCGAACACCGGCCGCTGCTGGACGGCCTGGACCTCGAGGACACTCGGGTCCTGGACACCTCGACACCGCAGTGGGCCGAGTTCGTCGCGGGCGCCGGTGAACTCGTCCCCCATCGGCAGGTCACCGCGATGGACCCGTTCATGATGATCTTCACGTCCGGCACGAGCGGAAACCCCAAGGCCGTGCAGGTGTCGCACCTGATGGCCACCTTCGCCGGACTCAACCTCGCGCAGCGCTTCGCCCTGACCGAGCGGGACACCTGCTATGTGTCCATGCCGCTGTTCCACTCCAACGCGGTCGTCGCGGGGTGGGCGCCCGCGGTGGTCTCCGGCGCGGCGATCGTGCCGGCGAAGTTCTCGGCGAGCAGCTTCCTGCACGACGTCCGCCGCTACGGCGCGACGTACATGAACTACGTGGGCAAGCCGCTCGCCTACATCCTGGCCACCCCGGAACGCGACGACGACGCCGACAACCCGCTGCGGGTCGCCTTCGGCAACGAGGCCAACGACAAGGACATCGAGGAGTTCGCGCGCCGCTTCGGTGTGCAGGTCGAGGACGGCTTCGGCTCCACCGAGAACGCCGTCATGGTGATCCGCGAACCCGGCACGCCGAAGGGCTCGATCGGCCGGGGAGCCGAGGGGGTGGCGGTGTACCACAGCGACACCGTCACCGAGTGCGCCCTCGCACGGTTCGACGCCGACGGCGCGCTCGTCAACGCCGACGAGGCGGTCGGCGAACTGGTCAACACGACCGGTTCGGGCTTCTTCACCGGCTACTACAACGACCCCGACGCCAACGCCGAGCGCATGCGCCACGGCATGTACTGGTCGGGCGACCTCGCCTACAAGGACGCCGACGGCTGGATCTACCTGGCTGGGCGCACCGCCGACTGGATGCGGGTCGACGGCGAGAACCTGACCGCGGCACCGATCGAGCGGATCCTGTTGCGGCACAGTGCGATCAACCGCGTGGCGGTGTACGCCGTCCCGGACGGGCGCGTCGGCGACCAGGTGATGGCCGCGGTCGTGCTCAACGCGGGCCACACCCTGGGCCCGGATTCGTTCGCGGCGTTCCTCGACGCGCAACCCGACCTGTCGCCCAAGGCCCGCCCACGTTACGTGCGCATCGCCGCCGACCTGCCCAGCACCGCCACCCACAAGGTGCTCAAACGCCGGCTGATCACCGAGGGCACCGCGGTAGGCGAGGGTGAGACGCTCTGGGAGCGCGAACCGCGTGGCACTGACTACCGCAGCGTCGCCCGCCGGCGGATCTGACCCTTGGGGCGTCGCACCCGTTTGATTGGATCCCTGGTTGTACCGCCCGCGATCTCGTCGCGCAGTTGCGCGATGTTCGAGATCTCCGCATACAGACCGCGGATCGCGTAGTCCAGCACGGCGAAGGAGAAGCGCTGCTCCGGGTCGTCGGCGAGGCCCAGGTCGCGGGAGCGCTGCCGCGACCACAGCGCCTCGTCGAGGCGCGCCCGGGTCGCTTCGAGGTGGCGGTCCAACGCGTCGACGATTCGCTCGGGGTCCTCGCCGCGGGCCAGCCAGGTCCTGAGGATGACGGGGTGCTTGATGACGACCTGGTCCTGGCCCGGGAAATGCTGCACCCAGCGGCGCAACGCCTCGAGTCCCGCGTCGGTCGTCTCGTAGAGCG
>NZ_JBYCLC010000104.1:0-12311 GCF_057473685.1 Mycobacterium sp. TH-M116
GGGCAGACCAGCAGCTACCCGCTGCACACAACCAAAACCGTGGTAAAAATCAGACTCGACACACCTCACCGAGTTCAGTCCACGGATCGAGGCTAAGCGAAGGCGGTGAATGTCCCGCAGGTTTGATCGAAAGCCGTCTGTACCGGATTGTGCCCGCGGCGCCGACGGGAGTGTCGTGCCCAGCTCCCCGGTCGACGTCGACCCGGGATGAGCTGCGCCGATACGGATTTCCACGCGGATCACCAACGCCGTCGACCCGTTGCGATGAAGTCGTAAAGCGCCGGAAACATTCGGTGACCGATGCCGAAACATCCTTGTCGCAGCGTCGTTGTCTGCATGCCTGTCGAGGGAGGGGCAAATCCCGTGCCGAGGGAGCTCGATGGTGCCCATTAAGGACCCCGTTGACCCCGTTGACCCCGTTGACCCCGTTGACCCCGTTGACCCCGGCGCGACGCCGGTGAACACGGCTCTCGTGGACACGGTGTGCGGCTACTGCGGCGTCGGTTGCGGTATGGAGTTGCACGTCACCACGGACGCGCGCTGCGACCGGCGTCACATCGTGAAGTCACTTGGCAGCAAACAACATCCGGCCAACTACGGCCGGCTGTGCACCAAGGGCACAACCACCGCGGACCTGCTTGCGGCGCCGGGTGGATGGAAACGGCGCATCTGCGCACCGACCGCGGCGCACCCGTCGAGCCGATTGACATCGGCGACGCGATCGCCCGCTGCGGGAACCTGTTACGGGAGATCGTCGACCGGCACGGTCCGGACGCCTTTGCTCTCTACGTGTCGGGACAGATGTCCCTGGAGGCCCAGTACCTCGCCAACAAGCTGACCAAGGGCTTCATCGGCACCAACCAGATCGCGTCGAACTCACGCCTGTGCATGGCCAGCGCCAGTTCGGGCTACACGCTCTCTCTCGGTGCGGACGGCCCGCCGGGATCCTACGAGGACTTCGACAGAGCCGACGTCTTCTTCGTGATCGGCGCCAATATGGCCGACTGCCACCCAATTCTTTTCCTGCGCATGATGGATCGCGTGAAGGCCGGCGCCAAACTGATCGTCGTCGACCCGCGCCGCACCGCTACTGCCGAGAAGGCCGACCTGTTCCTGCAGATCAACCCAGGCGCCGACCTCGCACTCCTCAACGGCCTGCTGCACCTGGTCGTTGAGAACGGTCACACCGACAACGAATTCATCGCCGAATACACCGAGGGCTGGGGAGAGATGCCCGGTTTCCTGCGGCAGTTCACCCCCGAGTCGGTAGGCGAGATCACCGGTCTGGCCGTCGAAGGCCTCCGCACGGCAGCCCGCTGGATCGGTGAATCAGCGAACTGGATGAGTTGCTGGACAATGGGACTCAACCAAAGCACACACGGGACCTGGAACACCAACGCCATCTGCAACCTGCACCTGGCGACCGGCGCGATCTGCCGGCCGGGCAGCGGCCCGTTCTCGCTGACCGGTCAGCCGAACGCGATGGGCGGCCGCGAAATGGGTTACCTGGGGTCGGGCCTGCCGGGCCAGCGGTCGGTGGGCTCGGCACACGACCGGGCCTTCGTCGAGGACCGCTGGGGCATCCCCCGGGGCACGCTGCGCGCCGAGTCCGGCACCGGCACCGTCGACCTGTTCTCGCGCATGTCAGAGGGGCGAATCAAAGCGTGCTGGATCATCTGCACCAATCCAACTGCCTCCGTGGCGAATCGGAGGACCGTGCTGGAGGGCCTGGAAGCCGCCGAGTTGGTCATCGGCCAGGATGCCTTCTTCGACGCCGAGACCAACGAATACGCCGACGTGTTGCTGCCGGCCGCGCTGTGGACGGAATCCGAAGGGGTGATGGTCAACTCCGAACGCAACCTGACGCTGTTCCAGCCGGCCGTCGAGGCGCCGGGCCAGGCGCTGCCGGATTGGCAGATCATCGCCCGGATCGCCTCTGCGATGGGCTATTCGGATGCCTTCAGCTACGAATCCGCCGCTGACGTCTTCGAGGAGATCAAGCAATTCTTCAATCCCGCAACGGGATACGACCTGCGAGGGGCCTCAGCCGCGGCTGTATTCGATCTCCTCCAGCCCCAAGGAAAGTCCGCACGAAGTCCATTTGACGGTCTCCCCCGTCCGGTACAACTTCCAGGGGATCCGACGTCACGGCGTGTGTTCGACCTACCTGGCTGACCGTTCACCTGGCGACCAGATCGCGTTATATGTAAGGCCTTCCAGTAATTTCCGGCCTCCGGCCGATCCCCACACGCCGATGATCATGATCGGACCCGGGACCGGGATCGCTCCCTTCCGGGGCTTTTTGCAGGAGCGCCGCGCACTGGGCCACACCGGACCCAACTGGCTGTTCTTCGGGGAACGCCACGCCGCCAACGACTTCTACTACCGCGACGAGATCGAGGCGATGCGTGCAGACGGATTCCTCACCGAGCTGGATCTGGCGTTCTCCCGCGACCAGCGCGAGAAGGTTTACGTCCGGCATCTGATGCGCCGCCGCGGCGCCCAGCTGTGGCGCTGGTTGCAGGACGGCGCGCAGGTGTATGTCTGCGGGAACGCCGACCCGATGGCCAAGGACGTCGACCGTGCGCTCAGCGACATCGCGGCCGAGCACGGCAGGCTCGACCACGACGCCTCCCAGGCATACGTGCGCGCGCTGAGCGCCGACAAGCGCTACCACCGCGACGTCTACTGAGATCTCGCGCGCCGCCGCGAGATGCGTAATGCGACCGAAACGTCGCGCACCCGCCGCCGAAACATCGTCGTCGCACCATTCTCTTGTCGGATTGCGGGCGTCTTGCCGGATTGCGGGCGTCTTGCCGGATTGCACGGGTCAGAGGAGTGCCGGAAGCATGGCTCGGGATTGTGTCGGACCCGAAGGGGCCCCCGAACACTTCTGCCCGCCGCAGTGCCGGCTGCGGCTCGGTACCGCTCGCGAGCGGGTCGACTGGGCGGGGCTGCCCGTCGACCTGGATTTGGTGTTTTCCAGAAACCAGCGTGACAAGGTCTACCTGCAGCACCTGCTGCGCCGGCGGGACACCCGGATCGCGTGCCGCTTCGACGACGGCCGCAGGCGGTGCGCCCGCGGCGACGACTGTCCCCTGGTCCGGGACGAGGGGCTCGCCCAACCCCGGCCTACGGCAGGTCGCTGAGCGCCGCCGCCGCCACACCTTGTGATCCACCCGCTTGACCCACCCGCGCGCTGAGCGGAATTGACCGGCGGTTGACCCGGTTTAGACCCTTAGGCGGTGATCGAGCTTCGGGACGAGGTGAAGGCGCGGATGAGCCGGACCGGCGAACAGGGCAGTTGTCCTATAGTGGGGCTATGCAACAGGCCAGACAGCCGCGCTTCGCCCTTACGCGCCGTCCCGCTGTGGACTGTTGTTGTCGTTGTTGTTGATTTCCTGACGCCTTCCGACGCTCAACTGTTGTGTGCGTCCGGCGCCGGATACCGGCGGGTCCGAGGGTACGCCGGGGCGGCACCGGGACGCGCGTCACTCTCCAGGAAGACCGACCACCGATGACCGCATTTCACGGATCTCACCAAGGGCTTGGCCGGCGTGTCCGGCACACCTTTGAGGAGGGCACATGAGCATCGCCGACGACGTCACGCAGCTGGTGGGGGGCACGCCGCTGGTCCGGCTGCGCCGGGTCAGCGAGGGCGCCGTCGCCGACGTCGTGGCCAAGCTGGAGTTCTTCAACCCGGCCAACAGCGTCAAGGACCGTATCGGCGTGGCCATGATCGACGCGGCCGAACTCGCGGGCCTGATCAAACCGGACACGATCATCCTCGAACCGACGAGCGGCAACACCGGCATCGCGCTGGCGATGGTGTGTGCCGCGCGGGGATACCGGTGCGTGCTGACCATGCCCGAGACGATGAGCGTCGAGCGGCGGATGCTGCTGCGCGCCTACGGCGCCGAACTCGTGCTGACGCCCGGCGCCGACGGCATGGCGGGCGCCATCGCCAAGGCCGAGGAACTCGCCAAGACCGACCAGCGGTATTTCGTGCCGCAGCAGTTCGAGAACCCCGCCAATCCGGCCGTGCATCGGGCCACCACCGGGGAGGAGATCTGGCGTGACACCGAGGGCAAGGTCGACATCTTCGTGGCCGGGGTGGGCACTGGGGGCACCATCACCGGCGTGGCCCAGGCCATCAAGGAGCGCAAGCCGTCCATTCAGATCATCGCGGTGGAGCCGGCTGCGTCGCCGGTGCTGTCCGGCGGGCAGAAAGGGCCTCACCCAATCCAGGGCATCGGCGCCGGCTTCGTCCCACCGGTACTGGACATGGACCTGATCGACGAAGTGGTCGCCGTCGGCGACGAGGACTCAATCACCATGGCCCGGCGCCTGGCACGCGAAGAGGGGCTGCTCGCCGGCATCTCCTCGGGCGCTGCGGTGGCAGCCGCCGTACAAGTGGCCCACCGGCCGGAGAACACCGGCAAGCTCGTCGTCACGCTGCTCCCGAGTTTCGGCGAACGGTATCTGAGCACACCGCTGTTCGCGGACGTGGCGGACTAGCCATGCTCGCTGCCCTGCGCAACGACATCCGGGCCGCCCGGGAGCGCGACCCGGCCGCGCCGACGACACTCGAGGTGATCTTCGCCTACCCGGGTGTGCATGCCATCTGGGGCCACCGGATCAGCCACTGGCTGTGGAAACGCGGCGCCAGGGTGACCGCGCGGGCTTTGGCCGAGTTGACCCGCATCCTGACCGGCGTCGACATCCACCCCGGCGCCCACCTCGGCTCCGGGTTGTTCATCGACCACGCCACCGGTGTGGTGATCGGGGAAACAGCCGAGGTGGGCGACGACGTCACGATGTACCACGGCGTCACCCTCGGCGGCAGCGGCGCCGACACCGGCAAACGCCACCCCACGATCGGCGACCGCGTGACCATCGGCGCCGGGGCCAAGATACTGGGCGCGATCAAGATCGGCGACGACAGCCGCATCGGCGCGAACGCCGTGGTGGTCAAGCCAGTTCCGTCGAGCGCTGTGGTCGTCGGGGTGCCTGGGCAGGTGATCAGCCGCCCGGGCCGCGGCAGCCCGGACGACTCGATGATGCCCGATCTCGTCGGCGTCAGCCTGCAATCCCTGCTGACCCGGGTCGCCAAGCTGGAGGCCCTCAGTGACGGGCAGCAGAGCGAGCGCGTCATCCGCCCGCCCGAAGCCGGGGTCTGGCACGGCGAGGACTTCTCCATCTAGACCGCCCGCGGGCGGCCCACCGCGAGCGGCGTTACCGTGGCCTGGGGCGGCAGGCCCCCGGAAGGAGGATGCCATGAGCGATCCCTGCACGCCGCGAGTCCCGGCGGCGCTGTCCGCACCGAGCCTGAACCGGGGGGTCGGCTTCACCCACGCGCAGCGGCGGCAGTTGGGGTTGACCGGCCGGTTGCCCTCGGCGGTGCTCACGCTCGACCAGCAAGCCCATCGCGTGTGGCAGCAAGTACAAAGCCTGGCAACGGATTTGGGCCGCAATCTGCTGCTGGAGCAGCTGCACTACCGCCACGAAGTCCTGTACTTCAAGGTGCTCGAAGACCATCTGCCCGAGTTGATGCCGGTGGTCTACACCCCCACCGTCGGTGAGGCCATCCAGCGCTTCTCCGACGAATACAGAGGACAGCGGGGTCTTTTCCTCAGCATCGACGAGCCGGACGAGATCGAGGCCGCGTTCGACACCTTCGGCTTGGGGCCTGACGACGTCGACCTGATCGTGTGCACCGACGCCGAGGCGATCCTGGGCATCGGCGACTGGGGCGTGGGGGGGATCCAGATCGCCGTGGGCAAGCTGGCGCTGTACACCGCCGGCGCCGGCATCGATCCCCGCCGCTGCCTGGCGGTGTCGCTGGACGTCGGCACCGACAACGAGCAACTGCTGGCCGACCCGTTCTACCTGGGCGACCGTCATCCCCGGCGGCGCGGCGCCGAATACGACGATTTCGTCAAACGCTACATCGAGACCGCGCACCGGTTGTTCCCGAATGCAATCCTGCATTTCGAGGACTTCGGGCCGTCGAACGCGCGCAACATCCTGCAGACCTACGGCGACCGGTATTGCGTGTTCAACGACGACATCCAGGGAACCGGCGCGGTCGTCGTGGCGGCCGTGAACGGGGGGTGCCGCGTCACCGGGGCCCCGATGCGCGAACACAAGACGATCGTCTTCGGGGCCGGGACGGCCGGCATCGGCGTCGCCGATCAGATCCGCGACGCGCTCGTCGCCGCCGGCGCCACCGTCGAGGAAGCGCAGTCGCAGATCTGGGCGATCGACAAGCAGGGCCTGCTGTTCGACGACATGGATGACCTGCGGGATTTCCAGCGGCCCTACGCCAAGAACCGCCGCGAGCTGGGCGTGGCCGCCGACGAGCGGGTGGGATTGGTCGACACGATCGCGCTCGCGTCCCCCAACTTGTTGCTGGGCTGCTCGGCGGTGTCAGGGGCGTTCACCCGCGAGGTCGTCGAGGCGATGACGGCGTCGTGCGAACGCCCCATGATCTTCCCGCTGTCCAACCCCACCTCACGCATGGAAGCCATGCCGGGCGACGTGCTCGAGTGGTCGAACGGCCGCGCCCTGGTGGCCACCGGCACACCGGTTTCGCCCGTCGAATACGACGGCACGACCTACCGGATCGGGCAGGCCAACAACGTGTTGGTGTTCCCGGGGATCGGGCTGGGCATCGTCGTCGCCGGAGCCAGGCTGGTCACCGCGAAAATGCTGCGGGCCGCCGCGGAAGCCGTTGCGCACCAGGCATGTCCGGCGAATCGGGGCGATTCGCTGCTGCCCGAAATCAAGAACCTGCGCACCATCTCCACGGCTGTCGCCGAGGCGGTCTACCGCGCGGCCGTCGACGACGGGGTGGCACGCAAGACGCATGACGACATCCGTCAGGCCATCCTCGACAGCATCTGGACGCCGGCCTACGACTAGCAGCAGCGTTGCTCCCCCGGGAGGACTCGAACCTCCAACCGTTCGGTTAACAGCCGAATGCTCTGCCAGTTGAGCTACAGGGGACTGACCGCGGGACGACTGTAGCGTACCGGGGCACCCGCACCCAACCAGAGGGACCAGCCCGCGGGTGCTCGGCGCAGGAGATCGGCCGCGCGGGCACTCCACCGGGTGAGGCAGGATGGAGGGGTCAGTGAGTCGTCGGGAGGAACGCTTTGATCGGGTATGCCGTGGTACTCGGCCTGGGTTACGTGCTGGGCACGAAAGCCGGGCACCGTCGCTACGAACAGATCACCGGCACGTATCGCGCGCTGACAGGCAGTCCGGTGGTCAGGTCGATGATCGAGGGTGGACGGCGCAAGGTCGCCAACCGCATCTCCCCCGATGCCGGATTCGTGGCGCTGACCGCAATCGACGCCGAGACCGCCATCCTCGAACGCGGGCCGGAGCGGACGGATGACGAGGTCCTCACCCGGCCTGATCGTCGCCGCTAGCCTGTTCCAGCAGGCTGCGCCGGTAAGCCTCCAGGGCGACCAGGTCGCCGAACAGTTCGTGGTATTCGTCGCCCTGCTCGATGGGTGACATGCGCTGCAGCCGGGACTTCACGTCGGCGATCTGCCGGCCCATCCAGACCGCCTGGAGCCGCGCGAGCACCGCGGTGATGTGACGCGGTAGCTTCTCTTCATCGGTCGGCATCGGTTCGACCCCGAGCTCGTTGATCAGGCCGGCGGTCAGGGCCGATGTGGTCTGCTTGCGCACCGCGTCAATCCACTCCGCGCCGGTGACGCCCGTCGAGGTGCCGCCTGCCGCCTCAATTGCCGCACGCACCGCTGCGTAACCGGGATGAGTGAAGCACTCTACGGTCAACGTGTCGAATACCGGACCGGCCAGTACCGGGTACTGCAGCGCCGCTCGTAGTGCCGCACGCTGCTCCCACAACGTCGGGTCGCTCGGGTCAGGACGGGTGGCTCCCATGTCCCGGGGCTCGGCCGGTACAGCAGTCGCAGCAGCCTGGCCGCGCCCACCGACGGCCCCGGGAGCCTGTCGGCCCCCGCGGGCCGCGGCCTTGGGCTGCTTGGCCTGACGCCGGACCCGGTCGATGATCTGAGCCACGTCGTCCCAGCCGACCCATCCGGCGAGCTGACGAGCGTACTCGTCGCGCAGTGTGGGGTCCTTGATCTGGGCCACCATCGGCACGCAGCGGCGCAGCGCGCCGACCCTGCCCTCGGCGCTGTCGAGATCCGTCTCGGCGAGCGCGGTGCGGATCGCGAACTCGAACAGAGGGGTGCGCCGGGCCACCAAGTCGCGCAGCGCGCCGTCGCCGGACTGCAGCCGCAGGTCGCAGGGATCCAAGCCATCGGGGGCCACCGCGACGAACGACTGCCCGGCCAGGTTCTGCTCGCCGTCGAAGGCCTTGAGCGCCGCGGCCCGGCCGGCCGCGTCGCCGTCGAACACGTAGATCAGCTCGCCGCGAAAGAAGCTGTCGTCCATCATCAGCCGACGCAGCATCCCCAGGTGCTCGTCGCCGAACGCGGTGCCGCACGACGCCACGGCAGTGGTGACCCCGGACAGGTGCATCGCCATGACGTCGGTGTAGCCCTCGACGACGACGGCCTGGTGTCCCTTGGCGATGTCCCGCTTGGCCAGGTCGATGCCGAACAACACCGACGACTTCTTGTACAGCAAAGTCTCGGGGGTGTTGATGTACTTGGCTTCCATCGGGTCGTCGTCGAAGATCCGCCGGGCGCCGAACCCGATCACCTCACCAGCCGAGGTCCGGATCGGCCACAGCAGCCGCCGGTGGAAACGGTCCATCGGTCCGCGCCGCCCCTGCCGGGACAGACCCGCGGCCTCCAACTCCTTGAAGTCGAAACCCTTGCGCTGCAAGTGTTTTGTCAGCGCGTCCCAGCCCGAGGGGGCGAATCCGCAGCCGAAACGGCGGGCCGCCTCGGCGTCGAAGTTGCGTTCCATCAGATAACTGCGCGCCGGCGCGGCCTCGTCGGACTCCAGCGCCGCCGCATAGAATTCCGCGGCGGCCGCGTTGGCCCCGACGAGCCTGCTGCGGGTGCCGCGGTCGCGCTGCACGCTGGTGGCCGGGCCGGTGTAGCTGATCGTGAACCCGACGCGGTCGGCGAGCAGTTCGACGGCCTCCACGAAGCTGACGTGCTCGATCTTCTGCACGAACGCGTACACGTCGCCACCTTCGCCGCAGCCGAAGCAGTGGAAATGGCCGTGGTTGGGGCGTACGTGAAAAGACGGCGACTTCTCGTCGTGGAAGGGGCACAGCCCTTTCAGCGAATCGGCGCCGGCGTTGCGCAGCTGGACGTAGTCCCCGACAACCTCCTCGATGCGGACCCGTTCGCGGATGGCGGCGATGTCGCGGTCGGGAATCCGGGCCCGGCCCTGCGGGCGGCCCGCATTCGCCGAACCCACCGGACTGGACATTCGGCTAGTTTAAGGCCCGGTCCGGGGTACCGAGACAGACATCTGGTCGTCGCGGCTGACCGCGTCGGTAACGGTCACCAGGTGGGCCGGGCCTTCCCCACGCGCCCCGAGCGCCGTCAGGTCGCCGCCGGCAGGCTTCCCGGTGCGCCCCGGCGCCCGGTAGTCCCCGCGGCGACGCCGCCGTCGTCCGCTAAAAGCCGACCTGGCCGGTGTCGATGCGCTCCAGCCGTCCCTCGGTGTAGGACGCGATCTGGTCGACGACGACGCGGAACCGGGCGCGGTCGTCGTCGGCAGCGGTGAACGCGGCGGCAAACATCGGGTCTAGTGTGCGCGGCGCACCCGAATGCAGCCAGTGCGCCACCCGCGCAATGCGCTCGCGCTGCCGGGCCTGGGCGTCCAGATGCCGCGGATCGGACATGATGAACTGCAGCGCCAGGATCTTCAGCAGGGCGACCTCGGCGCGAACCACGTCGGGCACCTGCAGATCAGCCTGGTAGCGCACCAGCGGTCCGGGGCCCGCCGCGGCGCGTGTGGTCGCGATCGCGGCCGAGGCGAACCGTCCCACCAGCTCACTGGTCAGGCGCTTGAGTGCGACCGCGGCCGCCAGCGTCGCGTCGTACTTGCCGACCGCGGCGACCACCGGCAGCGCCGACAGCCTGCGGGCGGCCGCCATGAAGTCGTCGGCGCTGACCCGCGCGAATTCGCTCTCTCCCAGTTGTGCCAGCGCAGCGGCCTCGTCGTCATCGGCCAGCACGCGCAGATCGATGCGCTGGGACACGACGCCGTCCTCGACGTCGTGCACGGAATAGGCGACGTCGTCAGCCCAGTCCATGACCTGGGCTTCCAGGCACACCCGATCCGCGGGCGCGCGGTCGCGCACCCAGGCCGCCAGCTTGCGGTCCTCCTCGTAGAAGCCGTACTTGCGCCGCCCCGTCGCGCGCATCCACGGATATTTCGTCACCGCGTCCAGAGCCGCCCGAGTCAGGTTGAGCCCCGCGCTGTCACCTTGTGCATCAAGCACTTTGGGCTCGAGCCTGGTGAGGATCCGGAAGTTCTGGGCGTTGCCCTCGAAACCACCGCAGGCGGCCGCCAGCTCGTCGAGCGCGCGCTCGCCGTTGTGGCCGTAGGGCGGGTGGCCGATGTCGTGGGCAAGGCCGGCCAGCTCGACGAGTTCGAGGTCGCAGCCCAGCCCGACCGCCATCCCCCGCCCGATCTGGGCGACTTCCAGCGAATGCGTCAACCGGGTTCGCGGGGTGTCACCTTCGCGTGGCCCGACCACCTGCGTCTTGTCGGCCAGCCGGCGCAGCGCCGCGCTGTGCAGCACCCGGGCCCGGTCCCGGGCGAAGTCGCTGCGGTGCTGCCCTTCCGTCCCTGGCAGGCCCGCCGTCTTCGGCGCTTCGGGTACCCGCCGCTGACGGTCGAGGTCGTCGTAGGGGTCATGCTGATTCGTGATCACCGAGGCACAGTCTGCCAGGCAACACCGGGTTGGGCCCGGCCTTTGCCGGGCTGTTTCTCCGCGGGCCCGGGCTAGATTGACTTATGCGTACCGCTCGGCTGCTCGGCGTGATCGTGACGATTCTCGGCGCCGGGATGGCACTGGCACCCCCTGCCGCCGCGCAACCACCGCAGCGGCTGGCGGGCTACGTCACCGACGATGCGGGCGCCCTGTCGGGCGCCGGCCGCTCCGCAGTGATATCGGCCGTCGACACGCTCTACACCGACCGCCACATCCGGTTGTGGGTGGTCTACGTCGACAGTTTCTCCGATCAGAGCGCCGCGAGTTGGGCCCAGCTCACCTACCGCCGCAGCGAGCTGGGCGACAATGACGCCCTGCTGGCCGTGGCGACGAACAGCAGGGCCTACGCCTTCCTGGTGCCGGCCACGGTCACGAGCATCGACGCGAAACAGGTCGACGCCCTGCGGCGCGACAAGATCGAACCCGCGCTGCACGACAACGACTGGAGCGGCGCCGCAGTCGCGGCCGCCGACGGGCTCGACACGAAGCCCACGCCGCCGGGTCCGTTGATACTGCTGGTGGGGCTGGCCGTCGTCGCAGGCGCCGTGACCGTACTGCTGGTCGTGATGCGTTTCCGCCGCAGCCGCCGCCGCGCCGCGGAATTCGCCGCGGCCCGGCGGAGGGATCCCACCGACGCCGACGCGCTGGCCACGGTCCCCCTCGACGCCCTCGACGACCTGTCCCGCTCGATGGTCGTCGACGTCGACAACGCGCTGCGCACCAGCTCCAACGAACTCGCCCTGGCGATCGACGAATTCGGCGCAGAGCGGACCGCACCCTTCAGCCGCGCGGTTGACAACGCCCGAGCGGCGCTGAGCCAGGCATTCACCGTGCGCCAACAGCTCGACGACGCCACACCGGAGACGCCGCAGGAGCGCCGGGAGCTACTCACCCTGGTCATCGTGTCGGCGGCGCGAGCCGACCGCGAGCTCGCATCACAGACCGAAGAGTTCGAGAAGCTGCGGGACCTGGTGATCAACGCGCCCTCGCGGCTGGACGGGATGACGCGCCGCTACGTCGAACTCACCGCCCGCGTTGTCCCGGCCGAACAACGGCTCGCCGCCCTGCACAACGAATTCGACGCCGCGGCGCTGACGTCGGTGTCCGGCAATGTCGCGGCCGCCAAGGAGCGACTGGCTTTCGCCGACCGCAACATCGGCGCGGCCCGCGAATCGGCCACGAAGGCGGTCGCCGGTCAGCAGAGCGCCCTGGTGGACGCGGTCCGCGCCGCCGAGTCGGCGCTCGGGCAGGCCCGCGCGCTGCTCGACGCGGTGGACGGAGCCGCCAACGACATTCGGCACGCCATCGATGAACTGCCGTCGGCCGTCTCCGACGTCCAGGCCGGCATCCAGCGCGCCAACGATCAACTGCAGAAGACGCCGAGCGCCAAATCGCCCCACGCCGGCGC
>NZ_JBYCLC010000105.1:0-2429 GCF_057473685.1 Mycobacterium sp. TH-M116
TGTAGCGAGCCCCAGTCCCGCGACCAGTCGTCCTTGAGGTACGTGGCCACTGTCGTCGCCTTGAGCAGCAGTTCGGTGACGCCCAGCGGGCCGCCGCCGTTGTTGTCCATCACCGGCGAGTTGGCCTCCGCGCCGAACCGGTCCGGCAGGATGCGCCACCGAGGCGTCTCGTCGACGCCGTTCTGGTGGCCGAACGGCCGCTGGCAGGGAAACGCCAGCCCGACCAGCCAGTCCAGGAACACCGGGTCCGTCGAGCCCACGACGTCCTGCAGCGTGCGTAGCTGCGGGATCCGCGGCGGGGTCAGGGCGATCCAGTGCTGCGGCGCCAGGTCCTCGTCGGCGGCGACCAGGCGGACCTGGGTGGCGCCGCCCGGTATCCACGACAGTGGCAGCCGCAGGTTGCGCCAGGCCGGGGCCGCCCCGACGTCGTCGAACTGGAACGACCCGCCGGGATGCCCGCCGGCCGCTTCGCTGTCGGTGGCCCACTGGACCTGGACCTCGCGCGGGTCGAAGCGTCCGGCTGCGCTGACCACCAGCAGCGGGCCCGCGTGGTCGTGGGGCGGCAGGCGGTACCAGCCCGACCGGAGCCTGGCCGGCACCTGGACGCCGGGACGCCAGCTGCCCAGCACCGGGGTGCGAGCCGGGTCCAGGTTGTAGGGCAGCTGGGCGCGGGAACCGTTGACGCCCTCTGCCGCCCGGGTGCCGCCCTCGGTGCCCGCCCCGGTCCCGGTGAGCGGGTTGTCGTCGCCGAGGAAGCTGCGGTCGCCCGGTCGCTCCATCACCGGGTCGGCGCGGATGCGGGCGGGGATGCCGTTTGGCGTGAAGCCTTCCGACATGCCGGCGCCCAGGGCCGCGGCGACCGGGCCGGCGACCGGGGTCAGCATGCCCGCGTTGGGGTCGGGCTCCACCAGGACGTCCTGCGCCAGGCCGCAGTTGTTGCCGGTCAGAGCCTGCAGGTTCGACCGGCCCACCGACCACGCCGGGTATTGGTCGATCATCGCCACGGTCAGCGACGTCACCTCGAAGACCACCAGTGCCCACGCGGCAATCGCCAACGGCGACTGGGCGATTCCGGACAGCCGCGCCCCGTAGCGGGTGCGGGGCGGTCCCTGGGAACCGGACCCGTCGGTGGCCGCGAAGTGGAACCACGCGGCCAGCAGCAGCACCAGCAGCGTCAGCCCAAGGAACATCGTCGACGCCCCGTAATGCCACTTGGGGAACGAATTCGACCAGGGGACACCGAAGTTGGACACGTACCACCAGCCGTTCACGCTGGCGAAGCACTGTGCCATCACGAACAGCACCACGGCCGCGAACACGGTGCGGTTGCGGCGCGAACGCATGGCACCGGCCGTCACCGCGACCGCGGCCAGCGCCCCCAGCGATCCGGCCAGCCCGGCGAACACCCCGAAGTGGTGGGTCCACTTGGTGGGAGTGAACATCATCGCGAGGAACGAGATGATGGTGATCCCGATGATGCGCCGGCTCGGCCCGGCGGCCGTGCCGGGGATGCGGCCCTTGCGCAACGCCATCGCCACCGAGATGCCGAGCGCGAGCAGCAGCGCCAGCACCGCGAAGCGGCGGGCGATCGAGCCGTCGGGGCTGGCCATGAACAGCCGCTCGTAGCGCAGGTGTTCGTCGAACCAGGTCAGGCTCGGGCCGACGGCGCGCTTGAGCGCGGTGGCCTGCATCTCCCCGGCCAGGGTCTGGTCGCGGAAGATCAGGATCACCGTCACGGTCGCCGCGGCGCCGATGGGCGCCAGCAGCGGCAGCAGCCCGAACCGCCTGGATCTGCGGTGCAGGATGGTGCGCAGCGGTCCGATCGCGACCAGCAGCGCCCCGACGGACGCGATGCCCGTCGGCCCGGAGAACAGCGTCAGCGCGCCGATGATGCAGGCGCCCGCCACGGGCAGCAGCCGACTGGTGGCCACCGCGCGTTCCACCGAGCACCACGTCAGCAGGATGCCCAGGGCGATGATCGGCTCGGGCCGCAGCCCGTTGTCCAGCGGCAGCCACACCGCCAGGAACATGCCCGCCGCGGTCCAGGCCGCGGCGCGGCTGCGTTTGACGGCGTGGCCCAGCCGGGGGATCACCTCGCGGCTGATCAGCCACCAGCAGGTCAGCGCCATGAGCAGGGTCGGCAGCCGCATCCAGATGCTGGCGGTGCTGGCGTGGGCCCACAGCGCCAGCAGGTCGTAGTACCAGCCGAACGGGGCCTCGGGCGTACCGAACCAGCGGTAGTAGTTGGCCATGTAGCCGGCGTGCTCGGACACCCGGGCCATGGTCAGGATGTAGCCGTCGTCGGAGGTGTTGGCACCGACGAAGTGCCACCATGCCAGCACCGCGATCACCAGCGCGTCCAGGCCGCCGATCGACCACCACCGCGCGGGCAGGAAGCGGCGGTGCCGGGTGGCCCCAGCGGTTCCGAA
>NZ_JBYCLC010000106.1:0-7825 GCF_057473685.1 Mycobacterium sp. TH-M116
CCGAGATCGCCAGGCAACTTGCGGTGCTGCACAACGAGCTGGAGAAGTGGCGAGTCGCGGGCGAGAAAGCGCAGAACGCGCTGGACAACCTAGGCGATGACGCCCCAGAGGAGGAACTCGCGGCGCTCCAGGACGCGTACCTCCACTACTGCTCGAAGCACGACGAGATCGCGCGGCAGATCGAGGGGCTGGAAGACCCCGAAAACCACACGTGAGCCGAGCGCTCGTTCAGCTATCAGCGCCTTCTGCTCCGATCGCCCCGGAAATGGCCCGAACGATATATAGTGTGAGGTGGCTCTATATATATACTCTGGTGGAGGTTCGTTGCGGTGACAAAGCGCTTGATTGACTTGGACGACGACCTCTTGGTCGCTGCACAGAAGGAACTTCATACCTCTGGCGTCACCGACACCGTTCGCCTCGCATTGGAACAAGCCGCGGCGCGATCGGCCCGTGCGCGTCAGGTAGCCTGGCTGCGCGACGGTGGTCTGCAGGACATGGCCGGTACTGACCAGCGAGACGATGTGTGGCGCTGATCGCCCGCTATCTCATCGACACCAGCGCGGCAGCGCGGATGACCGACGCCCAGATCGCTGACCGGCTTGGCCCGTTGATCGAATCCGGGCTGGTGGCCACCACCGCTCAATTAGATGCCGAGGCGCTCTGCAGTGCGCGCAATGCCCATGAATACGAACAACTTTGGTCAGATCGGCGACTGGCCTACGAGTATCTTCCCACCAACGACGAACACTGGCAGACGGCGCTCGACGCCCAGCGAACGCTTGCCCGGCAAGGTCGACACCGTGCCGTCGGGATGGCCGATCTGCTGATCAGCACACTAACGGCCGAGCACGACCTCACGCTCATCCACTATGACGCCGACTTCGATATCGCCGCCGAAGTTCTTCCAATCCGGCATCGTTGGGTCGCACAACGCGGAAGTGTCGATTGAGACCACCTGATGCGAGTTCGCATCGAGCCGGGGAGCCGCCGGTCCGGATCGTGGACCTGCCCCAGATTGGATGAGAACGAACACCAGCAAACAGGACGGCGTCCTCGCACATCGAGGCCATCCAGGGCGACCAACCAAAGCGATCCGACACCAACCGTTTAGCGAATCTGGAGTCCATGGCATCTTGCCGAAACGACCGAATGCGGGCAGATCGAATATTGAGGGTTACCGGTAACGTGCCTGAGACCGCGAGGCGACTATGACTTGTCATTCAATGGGTTTGGCCATGTATTTGGACCCGGAGCATCCCGGAGCAGCGTATGCGTGTGATCACCTGAGTTGGCCCCAGTTGGGTCGTTTTTCTGCACGAATTTTGGCTCCACCTGGGCGGTGATCCGCTGCGCGGTGGGGTCAGCGTGTCGTCATCATGGTGCGAATCTGCGTCGCGACAGCGACAACTGCCTAACGCTGATCGTCAGTAACGCGTTCGGCGCCAGCGGCTTTCAGCAGCTGGTCGCCATCCAATCGGTGACTTAACTGACACAACCCACCATCTCCCAGCGCCTCAAGGTGCTCTGCACCGCTGGATTGCTGGTCGGCGAACGGCGTGCATCATGGTCTTACTGGATCATGAAACACAATGTGCTACAGAAATTCTCGCTGATTCCGGAAACCGCCCCAATGACACCGACGTCGATGTCACTGCTGGTTACCGGGCCATGACGCCTCGGGCCGTCCCGAGCGCTTCCAGCGCGGGTATGCCCACCGGTTCGGTGGCAAGCAACGGCACCACCGCAACCCGATTCGCGTGCCGGCCCCTCACCTTGTCGATCTCTGGTAGTTCCGCGATGGCGCGCTGCCGGAGCAGTGGTGCGGTCGGGTTTGCGGCCGCCAGGGAGTTGTTGACCACCCAGGCCCAGGGGCGGATGCCGGCGCGTTCGAGTTCGTCCTGCAGTCCGGCCGCTTCCAGGACCGGGGTGGTCTCGGGCAGGGTGACGATGATGACTTTGGTTTGCTGCGGGTCCTGCAACCTCATCAGCGGAGTCGTGAAGTGTCGATCGCCCAGTTGCCGGGCAACCTCGCGATGGTAGGAGCCGGTGGCATCGAGGAGCAGCAGCGTGTGCCCGGTCGGGGCAGTGTCGACGACGACGAACTTGTGCAGCGATTCACCGATGACCCGTGAGAATGCCTGGAACACGGCGACTTCCTCGGTGCATGGCGAGCGAAGATCCTCGGCGAGGGTCGCCCGGCCTTCCTCATCGAGTGCGGCGCCCTTGGTGGCCAGCACATGGTCGCGGTAGCTGCGGGTCGCCTCGGCCGGGTCGATGGTCGACACCTGCAGCTTCTCGAGTGTTCCGTGGAGGGTGTCGGTGAGGTGCGCGGCGGGGTCGGTCGTGGTCAGGTGCACGTGGTGACCACGCTCGGCGAGGGCCACAGCGATCGCGGCGGCGATGGTCGTTTTCCCGACGCCGCCCTTGCCCATGCACATGATCAATCCGTGGTCCCCGTTGGCCAGTTCATCGATCAGATTCGCCAGCGGGGCGTCGATCACGTCGGGGGTCATCTCTTGTTGCACCTGCGGTACGTCAGCATCCGCGGTGAACAGCGACGCCAGGGCGTCCAGGCCGACGATGTTGGTGGGCTTGAGGTCGACGCGGTCCAGCGGCAGCGCCCGTAGTTCGTCGGGAAGCGACGCGACCGCCCGCTGTTCGCGGTCGTGGATCTCCGCAGCGAGCGGGTCGCTGTGCCCGTCAGATGCGGGCAGGACACCGTTGATCACGACGTACTGGTGGGTCAAGCCGATCGCAGCGAGTTCACGGTGCGTGCGGGTGATCTCGGCCAGCGTCGACCTTTGCGCACGGGCCACCAGCACCAGGCGGGTGCGCTGGGGATCGGCCAGCGCGGCGACTGCCCCGGCGTAGACGACGCGTTGTTTCTCCAGACCGGACAGCGGTCCCAGACAGGACGCATCGCCCTTGCCCTCGTTGAGGAAGTCAGTCCACGAGCCCGGCAATTGCAGCAGGCGGATGGTGTGCCCGGTAGGGGCGGTATCGAACAACACATGGTCGAACTGGCCGAGTTCGCCGTCGGAATCGGTGAGCAGTGCGGTGAATTCGTTGAAGGAGGCGATCTCGGTGGTGCACGAGCCGGAGAGCTGTTCGGTGATCGACGCCACCTCCGCGTCCGGCAGCAGCCCGCGCACCGGGCCGACGATGCGTTCGCGGTAGGCGTCGGCGGCCTGTTCGGGGTCGATTTCCATTGCCCACAGACCCTGGATCGCGGGGATCGCGGTGATGGTGTTGCCGATCGTCAGCCCGAAGACCTGTCCGACGTTGGACGCCGGGTCGGTGCTGACCAGCAGCACCTTCTTGCCGCGGCGGGCCAGCGCGATCGCGGTGGCACACGCGATGGAGGTCTTGCCCACCCCGCCCTTGCCGGTGAAGAACAGAAATCGTGGCGGAGCGTCCAGAAACTTCATGGGAGTAGCCGGTTCTTTCAGCAGCAGTCGGTGGCGCCTGAGCTGTCGGTGCTGCAGCAACCGCCTCCGGCAGTGGTCGCCTCGGTGATATCGAGGCTGGTCGGTCCGGCCGGGCCGGGAGCCTCGACACCAGCCCAGGCGGCGAGCTGGGCGCGGTCGGGGTAGCGCCCGGTCATCGCGGTGACTCCATCCACCAGCACCAGCGGCAGCCCGTCGGATCCGGCAACGTGCAGGAACGCTTTCACGGTGTCGCACTCGGCGAACGCGCGGGGTTCGCTTGCCAAGTTGTAGCGGGAAACGTCACCGCCGCGGCTGCGGATGTAATCCAGGTCGGCGGAGAACCTGACCAGTTGTTGGTCGACGTCTTCGCCACATACGCCCGTGGCGCAACACAATGCTGGCTCGAACACCTGAACCTTGCTCATCGAACGATCTCCTTGGTTTCCAACGGTCTTGGTCTGTGCCGGTGCTGTGGTGCGCAGCTGCTCGGCGAGCAGCCGCACCCGGGTCGCGATGTCGTCGCGGATCAGCCGCATGCGCTCGATCCCGTCGATGTCACGTGTGGACGGCTCGTCGATGTCCCAGGTTTCGAACCTGGTGCCTCCGACCGGCTCGACGTGGGCCTCGTTTCCCAGCGTGACGACGATGTCGACGTCGCCGACGAGCTCCGGGTCGATCGGCTTCGGGTGCTCGCCGGTGATGTCGACCCCGACCTCGAGCAAGCATTCCGCCGAGAGGGCGTTGACGCTGGTACCGGGTTTCGTCCCCGCGGAGTGTACATCGACGGTGGGGCCCGTGATCTTGCGCATCAAGCCGGCCGCCATCTGAGACTTGCCCGCGTTCTTGACACACACGAACAGCACCGCGGGCGTGCTCACGGAAGGCTCCCTTGGGGAGGACCAGCGGGGACGAGTTCGCCGATCAGCTTTTCGACCCGGGCCTTGATCTCGTCGCGGATCGGGCGGACCGCCTCGATGCCCTTGCCCGCAGGGTCGGGCAACGCCCAGTCCCGGTAGCGGACACCCGGGAACACCGGGCAGGCGTCGCCGCAACCCATGGTGATCACCACGTCGGAGGACTCGACCGCGCCGGGGGCGAGGATCTTGGGGGACTGGTTCGAGATGTCGATGCCGACTTCGGCCATCGCCTGGACCGCGGCCGCATTGATGGTGTCGGCCGGGGCGCTGCCGGCCGAGCGGACTTCGATCGTGTCGCCGGCGAGATGGGCCAGGAAACCGGCGGCCATCTGGGAACGGCCGGCGTTGTGAACGCAGACGAACAAGACGCTGGGGCGAGGGTCCATGAGTTCAACCATTCCGGGTTTGAAGCTGCTGTGCGGCATCAGGATTCGGTGCTCGATGTGGCCGCTTTCGCGGCCCGCGGCGAGTCTGGCTGCGCCGGTTGCGCGAACCGCTTACGCAGCGCGAGGGAGACGTAGACGAGCGCGACAAGCACGGGCACCTCGATCAGCGGGCCGACCACCCCGGCCAGCGCTTGTCCCGAGGTGGCGCCGTAGGTGGCGATCGCCACCGCGATCGCCAGCTCAAAGTTGTTGCCGGCGGCGGTGAATGCCAGCGTGGTGGTGCGTTCATAGCCCAGGCCGAGGACGGCACCGAGGACGTAACCTCCGCCCCACATGATGGCGAAGTAGGCCAGCAACGGAAGCGCAATGCGCGCGACATCCAAGGGCCGGGAAATGATCTGATCGCCTTGGAGCGCGAACAGGATCACGATGGTGAACAGCAGCCCGTAGAGAGCCCACGGCCCGATCTTGGGCAGGAACCGCGACTCATACCATTGCCGGCCTTTGGCTCGTTCGCCCCAGCGGCGGGTCAGGAAGCCCGCCAGCAGCGGGATACCCAGAAAGATCAGTACCGATTTGGCGATCTGCCACATCGAGGTGTTGATGGTGGTCCGTTCCAAGCCCAGCCAACCCGGCAGCACCGAGAGGTAGAACCAGCCCAGTACGGCGAACATGACCACCTGGAACAGTGAGTTCAACGCCACCAGGACCGCGGCGGCTTCGCGGTCGCCGCAGGCGAGGTCGTTCCAGATGATGACCATCGCGATGCACCTTGCGAGTCCCACAATGATCAGACCGGTGCGGTAGGCGGGCAGGTCGGGCAGCAGCAGCCAGGCCAGCGCGAACATCAGGGCCGGCCCTATGACCCAGTTCAAGACCAGCGAGGCCGCCATGAGCTTGCGGTCGCCGGTGACGGTGTCGAGGCGGTCGTACCGCACCTTGGCGAGCACCGGGTACATCATCACCAGCAGGCCGATGGCGATGGGCAGCGAGATGCCGTCGGCCTCGACGGCGCTCAGCGCGTCACCGAGGCCGGGGATCACCCGGCCCAGAAGCAGCCCCGCGATCATGGCGAGGCCGATCCATAACGGGAGCATCCGGTCCAGCGCGGAAAGCTTTGTGACCACAGCGGGGTGCTCGGTGTGGGCGGGGGCACTCATCGGCTGAACTCCTCGGTGCAAGTGTCGGAGGGATCGCAGGGAGTGGCGGGGCCGCCCTCGATCTGCAGGATGGCTGAAAGTTGCTGCAGGGCTGCCGGAATCGCCCGGTAGTAGACCCAGGTGCCGCGGCGCTGGCTGCCCAGCAATCCTGCCGAGCGCAGCACTTTGAGGTGATGGGAGATGGTGGGCTGGGACAGGTCGAAGGTCGCGGAGATGTCGCACACGCAGGCCTCCCCGCCGGGATGGCTGGCGATCAGACTCACCAAACGCAACCGCACCGGGTCGCCCAGTGCCTTGAACATCGGCACCAGCGTCGCGGCCGAAGCTTCGCTCAGGGGTGCACGGGCCAGGGGCGAGCACTGCGGGGCATCCGCAACGAGGGCTTGTATCGACATTTTTCTATATTGACAGATTCCGAACCAGTTGCCAACCGGTGCGGGCGAAGTGTGACCCGAACCGCTGTCGCCGGCTGTCGCCCAGACAATACGGTGATGAGTGTTTGGTGAAGTAGATCAGGAAGCCATATGCCGCTCGTCGGCGCGATAGCGTTGTGCCTCTGCGGGATTGGCGTCATCGGCGGGATAGGCGTGGATCGTCGCGTCGGTGAGCTTGGGAATCGCGTGCATGAGATCGTGCTCGGCGCCGTGCGCGATTCGATGCGCCTCGGCCAGGCTCAGCGCGGGGTCGATGTCGAGTTCGGCCTCAGCGTGCATGCGGTGCCCAACCCAGCGCATCCGTACGCTGTGTACCGATCGGACGCCGGGACGGGCGACCAGGGTGCGGTGGGCTATGTCGACGAGTTCGGGTTCGACACCGTCGAGGAGGCGCCGAAACACGTCGCGGACGGCGGTGCGCAGCACCGCCAGAATTGCCACGGTGATCACCAGGCCGATGATCGGGTCGGCGAGCGGAAAGCCGAGAGCGATACCGCCCGCGGCGAAAAGCACGGCCAAAGAGGTGAATCCGTCGGTGCGGGCGTGGAGCCCGTCGGCGATCAGGGCGGCGGATCCGATGCGCCGGCCGACCCGGATCCGGTAGAGGGCTACCCATTCGTTGCCGACGAACCCGGCCAGCCCGGCCAGCGCGACCCAGCCGACGTTGTCTATCGGCCGAGGCTGGACGAGCCGCATGACGGCTTCGTAGCCCGCGAAGATCGCCGACATCGCGATCATCGCGACCACGAAGAGACCGGCCAGGTCCTCCGCCCGGCCCAATCCGTAGGTGTAACGGCGGGTGGCGGCCTTGGCGCCCAGGGCGAACGCGATCCACAGCGGGACAGCGGTCAGCGCGTCGGAGAAGTTGTGGACGGTGTCGGCGGCCAGGGCGATCGACCCCGAGATGAAGACGATGACGATCTGCACCGCGGCTGTGGTTGCAAGAACCAGCAGACTGGTCTTGACTGCGCGGATCCCGGCCGCGCTGGACTCCAGGGCGCCGTCGAGGCTGTCGGCGGCGTCGTGGGAGTGCGGGGCGAAGATCTCGGTGATCGCGCCACGTAGCCCCCGCGGATGGTCATGGCCGTGATCGTGGTCCGCGCCGAGCGCGCCGTGATGGTTCCTCATCTCGGGTGGGCCTTTCGTGACGGAGGCTCGGCGGCGATGTCGCGCACGCCGGGTTGGTCACGGTGGTGTGAGGGAACGCCGGGGCCGGCGTGTTCGGCGTTGAACACCGCGTCGACAACCAGTCGGCTCACGTGATCGTTCTCCAGGCTGTAGAAGATCGTGGTGCCCGCCCGGCGGGTGCGCACCAGTCGGGCCATCCGGAGCTTGGCCAGGTGCTGGGACACCGACGGCGCGGGTTTGTCCACGCGTTCGGCCAGGTCGGTGACCGACAACTCCTCGTCGATCAACGACCACAACAGCCGAACACGGGTCGCGTCGGCCAGCATCCGGAACACCTCGACGATCAGTCCCACTTGATCCTCGTCCAGT
>NZ_JBYCLC010000107.1:0-2391 GCF_057473685.1 Mycobacterium sp. TH-M116
GAATTCGAGATCAAGCGGACAGTTGTTCGGCGCGCTGCTTGAGGTTGTCGGCGAGATGGTCGAGGACGGTGTTGAGCAGTTGCTTGACCATGGGCACGGGGATCGGCATCGAGGTCTCGACGTCCATGTCGACCGTCAGCAGGCTCGACGCCCCAGTCTCCACCACGCTGAACAGCTGCTCCTGCTTGGAGAAGAGGTCGCCCTGCTGCAGCACCGTCTGGATCTGGTTCTCCCCCGGATAGTAGACAGCCTGGATGAAGGTGCTCTCCATGCCCTGCACCTCGGTGTCGAGCCGCAGCTGGCTGGGCCGCCCATCGTCGTAGCGGGCGAGCACCCACAGGCCCCGGATTCCCTCGTTCCACTCCGGGTACCGCTCGAAATCGCCGACGATGGCCATGATCGCCGCGGCGCCGGCGCCGACTTCGACCGTCTTGCTCAGAACTGGCATGGACAAAGCATATCTATTGGCCCACATGGGCCGTCGACAGCAGCGCGCGGATCGGGCCGGGAATCGGCACCGGCTTGCGGGTGTCCCGGTCGACGTAGACGTGCACCCAGTGGCCCAGCGCAGTGATCGGCCGGGCATCTCCTTGACCGTCGTCCGTTCGGAACAACCCCAGCCGGTAGGTGACGCTGCTGTTGCCGAGCCGCGTCACCGCCACGCCTACCGCCAGGCTTTCGGGGAAGGCCAGCTCGGACAGGTAGCGGCAGCCCGACTCGGCGACGATGCCCAGCGCGGGCGTGGTGATCGGGTCGAGGCCGGTGCTGGTGTTGATCCAGGCGTTGATCGCGGTGTCGAAAAGCTGGTAGTAGACCGCGTTGTTGAGGTGGCCGAACATGTCGTTGTCGGCCCACCGGGTGCCCACCGGCCACAACACCGGGAAGTCGTCGCTGGTGAGCCCCTCCGGTGCGGGCGGAATTGCCATGGGTTGATTCCAGCACGGCCCCGCCACCTCGGGCGCAGGGGCGCGACCGGTTAGGCGTGCGACTCGTCGCGGCGGTGGCCGTCGTCGGTGCGCACCGTGGTCACCGATTGCTGCGCCGGCCGTCACGCCCGCGCAGAGGCTTGGGTCCTGCGCGGAGGTCACCGCGCCGGCCCCGCAGCGCCGCGCAGCGCAGTGGACAAGGAGTGCCCCTGCAGCGCGAACAGAAACTCGGAGACCGCCCAGTCAGGCAGCAGCGAGTCGAAGCCGTGGCAGGTGCGCGGAAACACGTGCAACTCGGCCGAGACTCCGGCGCGCAGCAGCGTCAGCGCGTAGTCGACGGCCTCGTCGCGGAACGGGTCGATCTCCGCGCAGGTGATCAACGCCGGAGCCAGACCGTCGAACCGGCCGCGGCGGGCCGGCACGGTGGCCGCCGAACCGGTGGCCGGGCCCAGATAGTGGCGCCACATCAGGTCGGCGGCCTCGCTGTCGAAGGCCGGGCTCGTGGTGAACTCGGCTTTGGAAGCCGTCGATCGGTCGTCCAGCACCGGCTGGTGCAGCAGCTGGAACGCGACCGGCGGCAGCGACCCGTCGGCCGCGCCGTGCGCCAGGCAGGCGGCCAGAGTGGCCCCGGCGCTGCTGCCGGCGACGGCCAGGCGCGCCGGGTCGACGCCGAGTCGCGCGGCGTCGTTTGCGACCCAGCGCAGCACGGCGCTCGCGTCGTCGAAGGCGGCGGGGTAGGGGTGCTCCGGGGCCAGCCGGTAGTCCACCGAGACCACCGTGCAGCTGGCGCGACGGGCGAGTTCCAGACACTGGCGCTGGTCGGTGTCCAGGTTGCCCAGCGCGAAGCCTCCGGCGTGACAGTAGACGACCGCCGGCCCCGGCCCGCCGCGGTAGATCCGTACCGGCACCGGCCCGGTCGCCGCCGGTACGGCGTCGTCGACGACCCGGACGCCCCGCGCATCGGTCAGCTCGGCGGCCAGGCGGCGCCGCTGGTTGAACGGCTCGCGGATGAGTTCGATTGCGAACGGGGAGAAATCGGTACGCGTGGTGGCGACGGCACGCAGGGCGGGGTCGAGCCGGTCGGCCCCGGCCAATTCCGTCATCGGGACGCCCCGCCCGCTGACGTGGCTGTGCCGGCGGGGGCGGGGGCGGGGGCGTCGAAGCGTGAGCAGCCTGGCTTGAACCTGCGGGTCATCCCCCAGAAGCTACGCGCGCTGCGCAGGGTCAGCGTGCCCGCACCTGCGCGTTGCCGACCGCCTTTTCGAGCAGTCGCAGGGGTCCGCCGCGGCTCCGTGGCTTCCACCGGGCGCCCAGCAGGCGCATCATCGGCTGGTAGGCGCCGTTGGACATTTCGGTGAGGCTCGCGCCGCGCCCGCGGCCCAGCGCGAGGGTCTTGCACAGGGAGTGCAGCGTGTGGCCGTAGTACCTCTTCATCGCTCGAGCCGGACCAGCTGCGGCTCGGCCG
>NZ_JBYCLC010000108.1:0-7103 GCF_057473685.1 Mycobacterium sp. TH-M116
TGGTGTAGAAGCACTTGCCGCCGGCCGCCAGCGCCAGGTGCACGGCGAACTCGCCGACCACCGTCTTGCCGGCGCCGGTCGGCGCGCAGACCAGCACCCCGTGGCCTCGCTCCAGGGCGGCACAAGCCTGCTGCTGGAAGTCGTCGAGCGCGAACGGCAAATCGGCGGCAAACCGGGTCAGCTCCGCGAGCCCGGTCACCGGAGCACCGTCGTGCGCCGCGAGCGTGGGCGAACTACCGGCCGCAACAGCGGGTCGTCGTGCCGACACGCTCCCCCGCAAACGGGAGGCGTCCCCAGCTCGCGCAGCGTAGGCCTAGGTGACATCGTCGTGCTGTCCCGCGGTGTACGACGGCTCGGGCATCGGGGTGGGCCGCTCGATGACCGACGCCTCGTCGTCGGGGATGTCGGCCCGCGCTTCGCGTTTGGCCTTGCGTCTGTCGTGCAGGCGGGAGATCTGGATGGCGAACTCGAGAAGCACCGACAACGCCACGCCGAGCGCCGTCATCGAGAACGGGTCGGAACCGGGAGTGAACACCGCAGCGAACACGAACATCGAAAAGATCAGGCCGCGCCGCCAGGATTTGAGCCGTGCATAGGTCAACAACCCGGCCATGTTGAGCATGACGATCAGCAACGGGAATTCGAAGCTCACCCCGAAAACGACCAGCAGGTTGATCAGGAAGCCGAAATACCGGTCTCCGGACAGCGCGGTCACCTGCACGTCGCTACCCACGGTCAACAAAAAGCCCAGAGCCTTGGCCAACACGAAGTAGGCCAGCACGGCCCCGCCGGCGAACAGCACCGCGGCAGGGACGACGAACCCGATCGCGAAGCGACGCTCGTTGCGGTAGAGCCCCGGCGTGATGAATGCCCAGAGCTGGTACAGCCACACCGGGCAGGCCATCACCGTCCCCGCGGTGAGCCCGACCTTGAGCCGCAGCATGAACTGGTCGAACGGTGCGGTGGCCAGCAGCCGGCACTGACCGTCGGCGCTGATGCTGGCCCGCGCTGACGCCGGCAGCGAACAGTAGGGATGGCGAAGCCATTCGCCCAGGCTTTCCAGTCCGAAGACCGAATGCGAGTACCAGACGAACCCGAAGATCGTGGTGATCACGATCGCGGCCAGCGAGATCAGCAGCCGCGTGCGCAGTTCGGTCAGGTGGTCGACCAGCGACATCGTCGCGTCAGGATTGGATCGACTGCGCCGGTTACGCGGATTGAGCCGCCTCAGCACGGCGGCGGCGTTCGCTGACACCGCTGAAATCTTGGTGGCGTTCACGACGCTGCGTCACTGGTGCCCGGGCACCACGGGGATGATGCCGTGCTATGCCGGGCGTGCTTCAGTGTGACCCTGCTCGGTAGCCGCGGGAGGGTCGACCCGCTGGGCCTGCACGGAAGTGGCGTTCGCAGACGACATGTCGATCGCAGACGCCTCCGATTTGCTCTCGCTCTGCATTTCGCGGATCTCGGACTTGAAGATGCGCATCGACTTACCCAGCGAGCGTGCCGCATCGGGGAGCTTCTTGGCACCGAACAGGACGACCACCACGACAGCGAGGATCGCCCAGTGCCACGGACTGAGACTGCCCACGTTGATTACCTCCAGACGTCCACCCGATGCTACCGCAGCGTGTCGCGGTACCGGCGTCTCCGCGTCCCGGCGTGGTAGGTGCCGATCCGGTCACGTCTGATCGTGCTGCTGGTAGAGCTCCAGGGCGGCCGTCGCGGTGTCCCGGACCCGGCGCGCGAGCGATTCCGGCTCCAGCACCCGGACCGCCGGGCCGAAACCGAGCACCAGACGGGTCATCCACTCGTCCGAGGCGTAGGTCATGACGGCCTCACACGATCCGTCAGCCAGCTCCCGAACCTCTCGCATCGGGTAATACTCGAGCATCCACGATGCCGAGAACGCCACGCGCAGCCTGGCCGACGGCAGTGCCGGGTCGGCGTCGAACAGCGACGTGTCCGGCGGCGCCTGCCGCGCCGGCTCCGGCGGAACAGACGGTTCGCCCCGGTCGGCCGCGTCCACGATCCGGTCGAAACGGAACAGCCGAACCCCCTCGGCATCGCGCGACCATGCCTCCAGGTAGCTGTGACCGCCGATCAGCAGCACCCGGATGGGGTCGACGACACGGCTGCTCAGGCTGTCGCGTGACGCCGAGTAGTAATCGATGGCCAGCGCATGCCGATCCTGCACCGCCGCGCGCACCACCGCCGCGACCCTGCTCTCCGCGGGCGCGGGCGTGCCGTTGGCCGCGGACGCACGCAGGGCTTCCTGCCCGACGGCGCCGGCCGCGGCCTCGATCTTGGCGATCGCGCTGCGGGCCGCTTCCGGATCGACGACGCCCGGGATGTCAGCCAGCGCTCGCAGCGCCACCAGAAGGCCGGTCGCCTCGGGCGAGGTCAGCTTCAGCGGCCGGTCGATGCCTGCCGAGAACGTCACCTCGATGGTGTCACCGGAGAACTCGAAATCGATGAGGTCACCCGGGTAGTAGCCGGGCAGCCCGCACATCCACAGCTGGTTGAGGTCCTCCTCCAGCTGCTCGTCGGTCACCCCGAGGTCGGCTGCGGCCTCGGCCCGGGTGATCCGCGGGTTGGCCTGGAAATACGGCACCATGTTGAGCAGCCGGACCAGCCGGGCCGAGACCGGGGTCACGAGCGGTCCACCGGGCCCGCGTGGGCGCGCAGCCGGCTCAGCACGTCGTCACGCAGCGACTGCGGCTCCAGCACGACGGCGTCCGGCCCGTACCCGGCGATGTCGCGCGCCAGCTGATCGGTCGATCCGATGTCCACCTCGATCACCTCACCGTGGCGGTCCCCCAGCCGGCGCGCGGCCGTCGACCTCCCGGCGCGACGCAGCCCGGTGGCCCGGCCTTCGGCGACCCAGAGCCGGGCCCGCTCGCCCGTCGTAACCTCTGCTGCGGTCCGGGCGATTTTCTGTGAAACGATGCCGCGCAGGTCCACGTCGCGGGGAACCGTGATCGCACCGGCCGGCCCGACCGGCGTGACCTCGGCCCCGATGCGCGACAGCCGGAAGATGCGTGTGTCGTCGCGGTCGCGGTCGTGCCCGACCAGATACCACCGGCCTTTTTCCGTCACGACGCCCCACGGCTCGACGGTGCGCGTGGTGTACGGTTCGGCCCGCGACGGGCGGTGCGGGAACCGCACCGCTCGCCCCGACTCGATCGCGGACAGCAGGACACCGAGAGCATCCTCTGACCCGCGCAGACTCGGCACACCTGCCGGCGAAGCGATGGTCACCGGGGCATCCGGATCGACATCGACCCCGGCGGCGCGCAACTTGAGCAGCGCACCCTGCGTGGCGGCGACCATCTCCGGGGACTCCCACAGCTGCGTGGCGACGGCGACGGCAGCCGCCTCGTCCGGGGTCAGCTGCACCGGCGGCAACGCGTAGGCCTCGCGGTTGATCCGATATCCCTCTGCGGGATCCAGGGCCGACACCCGGCCGACCTCCAGGGGGATGCCCAGGTCGCGCAACTCGTTCTTGTCGCGCTCGAACATTCGGGAGAACGCCTCGATGCTGCGACTGTCGGTGTAACCCGCCACGCTGGACCTGATCTTCTCCGCAGTGATGTAGCCACGGGTGGACAGCAACGCGATGACGAGGTTCACCAGCCGCTCGACTTTCGAGGTCGCCATTTGCCCGAGCCTAAAGCTTTCACGCGGCCGACGTCTCCCGCCACGCAGCAGACTGGCTACCTCGACTGCCCGGCTCCTCAGCACGCCGCTTCGCGGGCTACATCGTCGCCGGGCTACATGCTCGCGATAAGGCGCTTGACCCGCTCGTCGACCGCCCGGAACGGGTCCTTGCACAGCACCGTGCGCTGCGCCTGATCGTTGAGTTTCAGGTGCACCCAGTCGACGGTGAAGTCGCGTCCCGCGGCCTGCGCAGCGGAGATGAACTCGCCGCGCAGCCGGGCCCGGGTGGTCTGCGGAGGGCTCTCGACGGCATCGGCGATGTCCTCGTCGGTGGTCACCCGCGCCGCGAGGCCCTTGCGCTGCAGCAGATCGAAGACACCGCGGCCGCGTTTGATGTCGTGGTAGGCCAGGTCCAGTTGCGCGATCTTGGGGTCTGACAGCTCCATGTTGTAGCGGTCCTGGTAGCGCTGGAACAGCTTGCGCTTGATCACCCAGTCGATCTCGGTGTCGACCTTGGCAAAGTCCTGACTGTCGACGGCGTCGAGTTGGCGGCCCCACAGGTCGACGACCTGCTCGACCTGGGCGTTGGGCTCGCGGGTCTGCAGATGTTCGACCGCGCGGCTGTAGTACTCGCGCTGGATGTCCAGTGCGCTGGCCTGACGGCCCCCGGCGAGCCGCACCGGACGCCGGCCGGTGGTGTCGTGGCTGACCTCGCGGATGGCGCGAATAGGGTTGTCCAGCGAGAAGTCACGGAATGGCACGCCGGCTTCGATCATCTCCAGCACCAGTGCCGCGGTGCCCACCTTGAGCATGGTGGTCGTCTCGCACATGTTGGAGTCGCCGACGATCACGTGCAGGCGCCGGTACTTCTCGGCGTCGGCGTGCGGCTCGTCGCGGGTGTTGATGATCGGTCGGCTGCGCGTGGTGGCCGAAGACACCCCCTCCCAGATGTGCTCGGCACGCTGGGAGAGGCAGAACGTCGCGGCTTTGGGGGTCTGCAGCACCTTGCCGGCCCCGCAGATCAACTGGCGCGTGACCAGGAACGGCAGCAGCACGTCGGAGATCCGGGAGAACTCGCCGGCCCGCACGATCAGGTAGTTCTCGTGGCAGCCGTAGGAGTTGCCCGCCGAGTCGGTGTTGTTCTTGAACAGGTAGATGTCACCGCCGATGCCTTCGTCGGCGAGTCTTTGCTCGGCGTCCACGAGCAGGTCTTCCAGCACCCATTCGCCGGCGCGGTCGTGTGTCACCAGCTGCACCAGGCTGTCGCATTCCGCCGTGGCGTACTCGGGGTGGCTGCCCACGTCAAGGTAGAGTCGGGCGCCGTTGCGCAGGAAGACGTTGGAGCTGCGCCCCCACGACACGACTCGGCGGAAGAGGTAGCGGGCGACCTCGTCCGGGGACAGCCGACGATGGCCGTGGAAGGTGCATGTGACACCGAACTCGGTTTCGATGCCCATAATCCGCCGCTGCACGTAATCGAGGGTACTTGTTGGCGCGCCGCGGTGGTGGACAGGCACGCACCCGAGCCTCGGCGGTCGCGCCGGCGTTGTTCGTTTGCCGCGAGCGCGGTCGCCGGCGACGCCCTCGAAGGGGCAACCCCATCACCGGCACCATTCGAGCGACCCGCACTCGCGCACACGCCGCGACGCGTTGATTTTCGACGGCGTCGAAAGGCGCCGCCGCGCGTGATGATCTACCACGTCGCCGGGCGCGTAGCCGGGCGCCGCTCGGTCTGACCGCCGCGGCGCAAAGCCGCATGAACGCTTCGGCGAACAGCCGGTGCAGGCGTTCCGCCGACTCGGATCTCCTCACCTTTCGGCATCCGCCAAGGCCAGTCGTGGGTGGCTTCCGGCGGGTAACTCGTGTGCCCAATCCAGAATTCTTGAACCGTCCCCGATTTTGTGCGGACTTCCTTTGTGCTTGAGTTTCGCACCTCTGCGGGGGCTGCACCGCAAGCCAGTTCGTAGTCGCGGTATTCGTGGGGATCGGGTTGAGCTCGGCTGATGCCGTCGATTCAGGCGGCGATCACAGCGCGGCGGAGCTGGCGAGCATGTCTTCGAAGGCGGGTCGGGCCTCGTGGTCATACCAGGGCTCGGCGGCGTGGCGGGCCGTGAGAGTTGTTTGCCGGTTTGGGTTGGCCGGTTCGATCGACCAGCGCTCGGCGTAGCGGGCGATGATGCCCGCGGCGTCGGTGGCTTGCCATGATAAGCAGCGCGGACCAGGAAAACCTCCAGAGCGAGTGGGGCTCCAAGCCAACCCGCACTTTCACCTGGAAGTCTTCGTCATGTCACCACGCGCCACGACAACCAACGTCCGTGATCGCGACGACGCGGCCCGCCAATTCTGAGTCATGCACGCCCGCAGTCGAATCCACCACCGCGCTGGCGAGGACGTCACCGTCTCCGCCTATCGGCTCCCGGCGAGTGACCTGGACAGCCAGCGGCTATGGATTTGTGCGGTTATCGATGGGCTGATTCTGACCGGCGGAGATGACAGGCTGATTGCAGTATGTCTCTCGGGCGATCGTCACGAAATGGCCTGCGTGTGTGAGTGTCAACTCGGGATTCGCGTTTTTTACCCCTCGAGCGGCCTGTGCCGCGGTGTGTCCGTCCGCGATGTAGTCACAAACCTCGCGGGCCGCGGAGATCGCTGCGGACGGGTCCGGGAACTGGATACCACCGTTTTTGAGCTCATCGAGAAAACTGGAATCGTCGGCGTGGGCAGTTACCGGCGCCGCGAAAGTGGACATCGCGACCGCGATCAAAAGCGGCTTGACAAACTTCATTGCCACTGGTGCCTCCCTATCAACATCACGTGAGCCCGTTGGCTCCCTACGGCGAACCAAAAGACATCCTGGAAGCCTGGGTAGCAAACCCCAGGCACGGCGGAGGGAACACACCACCGCGGCCCGTCAACAGTGACCACGAGTCGTGCACGCCTTCCGCGCCGGGATCGGCCATGAACCCGGTACCTCAACCACCGATAGCGGCCGACAGCTCGGCGGGACAGTAGGTCTCCCCTGCAATCTCGACGAATTGGAGGGCGTTGTTGTTTGACAAGTGGTGGTTTCGGATTTTCAGTGCTCGCGCAACGACGGTCACCGGGCGCCCTTCCGAAAGATAGTTACAGATCCCCTTGGCCGCGGAGACGGCGTCCTGCGCGTCCGAGAACTCGATGCCGGCCCGATCCAGCTGACCGAAGAACACGGCGTCGTTGTTGTCTGCATGAGCCGATGCGGCCAAGCCGACTGCCATCACCGCACCAACCGTAGGCAGAACCAATCTCGTCGACCTCATGGTTGAACTAGTTTCATCGCCGCCGTCTAATTCCACTTAGACAGAAGGTAAAGGGAACATGAACATTGCTTATAGAGCTTCCGGCATCGCTGGGCCACCTCCCCGAAGAAGACGGCGGCAACTTTGTTTGCGGCCGTGCGGGACCCG